>CAYNRD010000383.1:0-2951 GCA_964399515.1 uncultured Mycobacteriaceae bacterium
CACGGGGGGGGCGCGGGCGATGCCTTCGTTGGGGGGGTCGCGGGGCTGGGCGCCGGGGGGGTATGGGCGCTGGGGCGGAGCCTTGCGCTCGGCCTCCCGGCCTTGCAGGGCTTCCGTGGGGTCGTCCTCCTGCAGGCCCTGGACGGCCTGCACGGTTTCAAGCCGTGCGCGGCTGCTGTTCCGCTCTTCCCTCAGCACCGGTGCGGGAGCCACGGTCTGGCTCTGTGCTTGCGCCTGGGCGAAGGCGTTGGCCGCAAATTCCCCGATAAACGCCATAGTATGGAAACAATACCAAACCGAAGGGTAATTTCAAAGGACAAAACACGTCTGCGTGAGCGCGCCCGGCGGTCGGTTTGGGGCTTTACCGAGTTTTCATTATCTTGGCCCAAGGATCGCGCTCGCGCTGAGGCGGAGGATGAGAGTGGCGAACGGGAGTGCGACGGGCTATGCGAGCCGGCGCCAACGGTTCTTGGCGCGCGACTTGGCCGTGGCCGTGCCGGCGCTGGCCGTGATCGAGCCATGCTCGAAGGCGTTCGAGGTGTTCAGCAAGAACGCCGGCATCTCCTGCATCGGCATCATCGGCGACCACGGTCAGATCTATGGCATGGTCGAGCGCCAGCACCTGATGTCCGCGTTCAGCCAGCCCCTGACGCGGGATTTGTACCACCGCCGGCCCATCCGCCTGCTGACCGCGCGTGACGGGCTGATCGTCGATGTGGACGAGCATATCGACGACATCCTGAGCCGCATCGCCGCCGCCTACCCCAAGGCGTTGACCAACGGCTTCCTGGTCACCGAGGGCGACCGGTATTTCGGCGTCGCCACCCCCTTGGGCCTGATGACCCGGGCGGTGGAGAACGCCGAGCAGCGCTCTTACGATCTGGAGGAGGCCCAGCGCACCGCCGAGGCCGCGTCCTATGCCAAGACCACCTTCCTGGCCAATATGAGCCATGAGATCCGCACGCCGTTGAACGGGGTGATCGGCAATCTGGAGTTGTTGCGGCTGACCAATGTGGACCGGGAGCAGTCCGAGCTGATCGCCGCCGCCGATGTGGCGGCGCAAACCCTGCTGCGGATCATCGGCGACGTGCTCGACTTCTCCAAGATCGAAGCCAACAAGCTGGAATTCGAGAAGATCGACGCCGAGCCCGAAAAGGTGATCGAGGAGGTGATCGCGCTGACCGCCTCCCGGGCGACGCAGAAGGAGTTGCGCCTGGTGCCCTATATCGGCCCCGGCGTGCCGCGGGTGGTGAAGTCGGACAGTTTCCGCCTGCGCCAGGTGCTGATGAACCTGATCGGCAACGCCATCAAGTTCACGGCCGAAGGCGGCATCTACATCCGGGTCCTGCATGAGGCGACGGCGCCGGACGGCCAGGTGGTGGTCCGGTTCGAGGTCACCGATACCGGCATCGGCTTCCCGTCGGAAAAGGCCCGGTCCCTGTTCGATGCGTTCAGCCAGGCGGACAATTCCACCACCCGGCAATTCGGCGGCACCGGGCGTGGCCTGGCGATTAGCAAGCACATCGTCGAAATGCTGGACGGGGATATCGGCGCCATCGGCCGGCCGGGCCTGGGCGCGACGTTCTGGTTCACCATCCCGTTCGAGGTGGTCGAGCCCTACGGGCCGCAACCGGTGGATCTGGGCGGGTTGCGCATCCTGACCGTGCTGGACGACCCGATGGAAGCCAACCTGCTGACCAAGGTGTTCAAGGATGAGCGGGTGCAGGTGGACCAGGCGGCCGACCTGGCCACCGGCATCGCCTACTTCGAGACCGCGCTGGATACCGGCCAGCCCTATGACGCGGTGATCGTGGACGAGGTGCTGTCCGACGGGCCGGGGATCGAGTTCCACCGGGTCATGAAGCTGAGCGAGACCTGCCTGATCATGCTGGTGCGGGAGTTGGACGTCGCCCACCGTCAGCGCGCCTACCGGTCCGGCTTTTCCCATCTGGCTGTCAAGCCGATTCGCCAGAACGATCTGAAACAGGTGATCGGTGCCTCGGTCGGCCGCCTGCAGCGGGACCGGGAGCGCCAGGACGATATGGTTGGCGTGGAGGGGGCCAGCCTGTTCAAGCGCATCGGCGCCCGGGCGCCGGTCCTGGTCATCGACGATACGCCGATGAACCGGGTGGTGGCCAGGAAGCAGCTGGAAAAACTGGGCCTTGTCGACTGCGACACTGCCGTCGATGGGCAAGAGGGGCTGACCAAGGCCCTGGCCCGGGACTACGCGCTGATCCTGACCGACTGGTCGATGCCGGTGATGGACGGCTTTGAGTTCACCCGCCAGTGGCGGGTCCATGAGCAGCGCGCGGGCCGTTCCCGCTTGCCGGTGATCGCCATGACCGCCCACGCCATGCAGGGCGACCGGGAACGCTGCCACGCCGCCGGCATGGACGATTACATCTCGAAGCCGGTCACGATCGACAAGCTATCGACCGTGCTGAGCGCGTTCCTGAAGCCGGAATCCTTCGGCCTGGATGCCCATGCCGAGGCCGCGACGCCGGCCCGGCGGCGCGGGCCGTTCGAGGATCTGGAAATCATCCTGGCCGATGATGACGACCCAAGCCCGGGCGACGACCCCAGCCTGGCGGGCGCACCCCCGGCCGAGCCGGCGGACGACGTGTTCTCAAGCGGGTTCATCCGGGACGCGGTCTCGGAAATGGCGGCGGCCCGGGGGGACGGGCCCTCCTTCGGCGACATGGTCTTGGAGGATGAGGACGAGGACGGCGATTGGGGCGCGGGCCCGCGCCCGGAGCCCGGCGCCCCGGGCGCGCCCGGGGCCGCCGCCATCCAGGGCAACGGCGGGCGCCCGGTCGATTTGGCGGTGCTGTCCGACATCCTGGGCGACGACGATGCGGAGACCCTGCGGGAAATCCTGGAATTCTTCGTGGAAAGCTTCGAGCCGCTGATCGAGCGGGTCGATGCAGCCATCGCCGCCCCGGCGCCGATGG
>CAYNRD010000384.1:0-2943 GCA_964399515.1 uncultured Mycobacteriaceae bacterium
CCAGGGTGGCGGCCGCGAGCGCCAACAGCCCGGACCCGATACCGAATTCCAGGGTGACGACCACCGCCGACGCCAACCCGGCCACGGCCACCCCCCAGCCGGCCAGGCGGCGCCAACGCCTTCGGCGGCGCGGCGGCGGCCGGACATCCTGGGTCAGGTTGCTCCACTCGAACAGGGCCAAGGCCGCGATCAGGCCGACCAGCCCCGCATACCAATGCCCCTCCGCCCACACCGCCAGCACCGCGATCGGGATCAGCACCAAGGCGGACAGGAGGCGGAAGACAAGATTCTTGGACATGGGGGAGACCAACCCGGCCGGGACGGATGGCCAGGGCCGATCACTCACCGCCCACCGAAACCCCAAAGCGCCGGTCCCGCGCCCCGAAATCCCGCACGGCGCGCTCCAAATCGGCCTGGCCAAAATCGGGCCACAGGGTATCCACGAACATCAGCTCGGCATAGGCCGCCTGCCAGAGCAGGAAGTTGGAAATACGTTTTTCCCCGCTGGTGCGCAAGATCAGGTCCGGATCGGGCAGGTCATGGGTGGACAAGCGGGCCTGGACCGCCGCCGGGTCCACCGCTTCGGGCGCCAGACGCCCGGCCGCCACATCCTCGGCCAGCCGCCGGGCCGCGTCGGTCAACTCCTGGCGGGCGCCATAGGACAGCGCGATGGTCAGGACCAGTTGGGTGTTGGCGCGGGTCAGCGCCTGGGCGTGGTCGATCAGGTTGACGATATCTGCGTCCAGCCGGTCCCGCCCGCCGATCACGTTCAGCCGGACGTTGTTCTTATGCAGCTCCGCCACCTCGCTGCGCAGGTAATGGCGCAGCAGCCGCATCAGCTCACTTACCTCCTCGGGCGGACGGCCCCAATTCTCGGTCGAAAAGCCGAACAGGGTCAGGTGGTTGACGCCCAGGCCGGGGGCCGCCTCCACCACCCGCTGGGCGGCCTTGACCCCCTGGCGGTGCCCCATCACCCGGGGCAGGCCCCGACGCCGCGCCCAGCGGCCGTTGCCATCCATGATGATGGCGACGTGCAGGCCCGGCTGGGCTATGGGCGGCGGTTTGGGGGAGGCAGTCATTTTTAGGGCACTTGAACGGTCAGGTGATGGGACGGGAGTTCACACCTGCATGATGTCTTTTTCACGGGATGACAGTGACTCATCGATTTTTTTAATTTGTTCGTCGGTCAATTTTTGCAGATCATCCGCCATATCTTTATGTTCATCTTTGGAGATTTCGCCATCCTTCTCCAACTTCTTCAAGGCATCCATGCCGCCGCGCCGAACATTGCGCACCGCCACCCGGGCATCCTCGGCGTATTTGCCGGCCACCTTGACCAGCTCCCGGCGCCGTTCCTCGTTCAATTCCGGGATCGGGATGCGCAGGGTCTGGCCGTCGATCATCGGGTTTAGGCCCAGCCCGGAATTGCGGATCGCCTTTTCCACCGCCTTGACCACGGTCTTGTCCCAGACCTGGACGGTCAGCATGCGCGGTTCCGGCACGCTGACATTGCCGACTTGGGCCAAGGGCACGGTGGAGCCGTAGGCCTCGACCGTGACCGGATCCAGCAGGCTGGTCGAGGCGCGGCCGGTGCGCAGGCCGGCGAATTCCTGGCCCAACACCTCAATCGCCCGATCCATGCGGCGCGTGATGTCCTTCTTGTCGTACCCGTCCATGCCCTGCCCTTCCGATTGCGTTTTGGTTTTGATGGGGTCAGTCCGCGATCAGGGTATAGCGCCCGGCGCCGCGCATGACGTCGGCGAAGGCCCCTTGTTCGTGGATGTTGAACACCAAGATGGGAATGTTGTTCTCTCGGGTTAGCGAGATCGCCGAATGGTCCATGACCTGCAAATCACGGGTCAAAACCTGGTGGTAGCCCAGGGTCTCGAACCGCTTGGCGCCGGGATGCTTGCGCGGGTCGGCCTCATACACCCCATCGACCTGGGTGCCCTTCAGCAGCGCGTCGCAGCCCATTTCCGAGGCCCTGAGGGCGGCGGCGGTATCGGTGGTGAAGAAGGGGTTGCCGGTGCCGGCGGCGAAGATCACGATCCGACCCTTTTCCATGTGCCGGGCGGCCCGGCGCCGGATATAAGTCTCACACACCGTCTGCATCGGAATGGCCGACTGCACCCGGGTGTGTAGGCCCAGCCGCTCACAGGCGTTCTGCATAGCCAGCGCGTTCATCACCGTGGCCATCATGCCCATATAGTCGGCCGTGGACCGCTCCATGCCGGTGGCGGTCCCGCTCAGGCCGCGAAAGATGTTGCCGCCCCCCACCACGACGCAAACCTGGGCCCCCATGGCGTGCACCTCGCCGATCTCCTCGGCGATGCGCGCGCACATGTCGGGGTCGATGCCGTACTCCAAGGCACCCATCAGCGCTTCGCCCGACAGTTTCAGGAGCACACGTCGATAGCGAGGCTGGGCCGGGTCGGTCATCGGTGGGGGGGAGTGGCGGTGGACGAACGGACGGGGGCGGCGGTGGGCACGTGCCCGCCCCGACCGGGCGGCCTGGGGGCGGGCTTCAGGCGGGTATCCTACGCTGTGCCCGCGGCCGCGGCGACCTCCGCCGCGAAGTCGCTCTCTTCTTTTTCTATGCCCTCGCCCAGCACGAACAGCTTGAAACCGGCGACCGTGATCGGCGCGCCGAACTCCTTCCCGGCGGCCTCGACCACCTTGCGGATCTTGGTCTCCCCGTCGATCACGAACACCTGCTCCAGCAGCACCACTTGCTCGTAATACTTGCGCAGCCGGCCTTCGACCATCTTGCCGATGATCTCTTCGGGCTTGCCGCTGGCCCGGGCCTGATCGACCAGCACCTGGCGTTCCCGATCCAGGTTGGTGGCGTCCACATCCCCGTTGTCCGCGGCCTCGGGCGAGGCGGCGGCGACATGCATGGCGATCTGCTTGCCCAGGCCCGCCAGCTTCTCCGGGTCGGCGCTG
>CAYNRD010000385.1:0-2940 GCA_964399515.1 uncultured Mycobacteriaceae bacterium
TGCCGACCGTGATCAGGGCCTGGA
The DNA here is from genome assembly GCA_964399515.1 of uncultured Mycobacteriaceae bacterium. GTDB lineage: Bacteria > Pseudomonadota > Alphaproteobacteria > DSM-16000 > Inquilinaceae > CAYNRD01. Next base: position 25 of record CAYNRD010000385.1, read on the forward strand.
TGACATAGGCGTACCGGCGCAGCACACCCACCACGACCGCGATGCCGACCAGGGTTTCAAAATACCCGAACAGCAGCTGCAGGAACTGCACCGAGACCACGGCACCGTAGAAGTTGTTGGACAGGGACACGCCCAACTCCGGGTTGAACACCCGCGCCAGCCCCCACCAGATCAGCAGGAAGCCAACCGAGACCCGCAGCAATAGTAAGCTCACCGATTTAAGCATCGCGGCACCCTTGACCGTCATGGACCGGCAGCACGTCTCGGATTTGGCATCGCCTGTCAAGCCCTTCCATCGGCGGAGCCGCACCCCTCCGAAAGGTTAGGAGGCCAAGTTCAGCGTTCAAACTTAGATTCCTAAGTGTTAGCCTCCGCCCTGTCGGGTTGGGGAAGGCCCGGCCACCGTCATCGTCATGCAGGGGGGGGACGCCCATGACCACCGATATCTCCTTGATCAGCACCCGCACCATCGACGGCAGCGGCAACAATGCCGCCGACCCGGGCCTTGGCGCCGTGCACGCAGAGCTGGTTCGGCTGAGCGACCCGGCCTATGCAGATGGTGTCGTGGCGCCGTCGGGCCCCGACCGGCCCAACCCGCGCGCCATCAGCAACGCGGTCGCCGAACAGGACGGTGCCTTGCCCAGCACCGCCGGTGTCAGCGATTTCCTGTGGGCGTGGGGCCAGTTCATCGACCATGACTTGAGCCTGACCGAGCCCGAGCCGGGATCGACCGAGGTGCTGCCGATCGTGGTTCCGGCGGGCGACCCGGACTTCGACCCGTTCGGCACCGGCACGGTGGAGATCGCCTTCACCCGCTCCGCCCATGTCGAGGGCACGGGCACCGATGCCGCCAACCCGCGCGAGCACGAGAACGAGATCACCAGCTTCATCGACGCCTCCATGGTCTATGGCTCGGACGCGGAGACGGCGCAAAGCCTGCGCGGGGAGGGCGGCACGCTGCTGGTGGACGCGAACGGCCTGCTGCCGGAGCTAGAGGGCGGCAACCTGCTGGCCGGCGACATTCGGGCCGGGGAGAACATCGCGCTGGCATCCCTGCACACCTTGTTCGTCCGCGAGCATAATTTCTGGGTCGGCGAACTGGCGGCGGCGAACCCGGATGCGACCGATGACGCGCTGTACGCCGCCGCCCGCCTGCGGGTCGAAGCGATCGTCCAGGCGATCACCTACAACGAATTCCTGTCCACCCTGTTGGGGGCCGACGCCGTCGATGCCTATGACGGTTATGACCCGACGGTCGACCCGACCATCGCCACCGAATTCTCAACCGCCGCCTTCCGCTTTGGCCACACCCTGCTGTCGCCGACCTTGGGCCGGATCGAGGAAGACGGCGAGGACATTGCCGCGGGCAGCGTGGCCTTGCGGGATGCGTTTTTCCTGCCCTCGATCATCGGTGAGAACGGCGGCATCGCGCCGATCCTGCGTGGCTTGGCCGATGGTTCCTCCCAGGAATTGGATGCGATGATCGTGGAGGATGTCCGCTCATTCCTGTTCGGCCCGCCGGGTGCGGGGGGCTTGGACCTGGCGTCCCTGAACATCCAGCGGGGGCGGGACCACGGCATCACCGATTACAACAGCCTGCGGGAGGCGGTCGGGTTGGAGCGGGTCACCGCCTTTTCCGACATCACCGCGGACGCCGCGACCGCCGCGGCCTTGGAAAGCGTTTATGGCAGTATCGACCTGATCGACCCCTGGGTGGGTGGCCTGGCCGAGGATGCCACCGGCGACAGCCTGTTGGGCCCGCTGTTCACCACCATCATCGCCGACCAGTTCGAACGGACCCGGGACGGCGATTCCCTGTGGAGCGAAGCGGTGTTGCCCGAGGATGTGGCGGCCGAGCTTTGGACGACGACGCTGGCCGACGTCATCGAGCGCAACACCGATGTCGAGATCATCCAGGACAACGTGTTCCTGGCGCTGGACCGGGTTTCCGTGCCCGGTGCGGACGGGGCGGTGGTCGGCGGCGCCGATGCGGAACTCCTGCTGGGGGCGGCCGGGGCCGAAACGCTGTTGGGGGGTGCCGGGGACGATCAGCTTGACGGCGGCGCCGGCGACGACCGGTTGGAGCCGGGCACCGGCGACGACACCATCGAGGGCGGTTCCGGCCTGGACGCGGCGGTGTTCGAGGCCGGCTTTCAGCCGCAGGCCGGCGTTATCGGTGGCCATGATGGCCTTCCGGTCGGCAACGGCTCGGAAACCGATGCCGTCTCCGGCGTGGAGCTGGTGGTCGCGGGCCAGGACGTGTTCCTGGTCACGGCGGCGGCGCCGGTGGCCGCCGCTGCCGCCGGAGTCACCGCCCGGATCGACGAGGGGTTCTACCTGGACGCCAACCCGGACGTGGCGGCGGCGGTCGCGGCCGGAACCGTCGCCTCTGCGGCGGCCCATTACGCCGATTTCGGCCAAGGGGAAGGGCGCGACCCCAACGCGTTGTTCGATACGGACTACTACCTGGCCACCAACCCGGATGTGGCGGCCGCCATCCAGGCGGGCGCCTTCGAAAGCGCCTTCCAGCACTTCGCTCAGCATGGCGTGATCGAGGGCCGGGACCCGTCGGCCTTTTTCGACACCAGCGCTTATCTGGCGCGCTATGGCGATGTCGCGGCGGCCGGGGTCGATGCCTTGGACCACTTCCTCACCTTCGGCCTGGCCGAGGGCCGGTCGGGGCTGTTGACCGCCGACGGCATGGCGATGATCGGCTAGGCGTTTGGGGGGGCTGTGCACAGGCGGGGGGAATGCGCTACCGGTGGCATTCCCCCCGACCCGCGCAGGAGGCCCGACCGTGCCGTTCCGGACATTCGCCGGTGTGTTGTGCCTGGCGATCCTGGGGTGGGCCTCGGCCCAGGCCCAAACCGCCCCCGGCCACGTCGACCCCCCGCCCAGAGCCGCCACCCAGGTGAT
>CAYNRD010000386.1:0-2939 GCA_964399515.1 uncultured Mycobacteriaceae bacterium
GTGTGTGGTGCGGCTTCGCCTGCCCGCAGACGGTGTGGACGGACCTGTACATGTGGGTCGAGCGCCACATCGAAGGCGACCGCAACGCCCGCATCCTGCTGGACCGCCAGCCCTGGAGTTCCGCCAAGGCGACCAAGAAGCTGTCCAAGCACGCCATCTGGCTGCTGATCGCGCTGGCCACCGGCGGCGCCTGGGTGATGTATTTCGCCGACGCGCCGACCATCGTGGTGGCGTTCTTCACCGGCCAGGCTTCGGTGGAGGTGTATTTCTTCGTCGGCCTGTTCACGCTGACCACCTATGTGCTGGCCGGCGCCGCGCGGGAGCAGGTCTGCACCTATATGTGCCCGTGGCCCCGGTTCCAGGCGGCCCTGCTGGATGAGGACAGCCTGGTGGTCACCTACCGGGACTGGCGGGGGGAGCCGCGCGCCAAGCACAAGAAGGGCGACAGCTGGGAGGGACGCGGCGACTGCATCGACTGCAAGGCCTGCGTCGCCGCCTGCCCGACCGGCATCGACATCCGCGACGGCATGCAGCTGGAATGCATCGGCTGCGGGCTGTGCGTGGACGCCTGTGACGACATCATGACCAAGGTCGGCCGGCCCAAGGGGTTGGTCGCCTTCGACAGTGAGCGCAACACCCAAAAGGGCGTGCCGGGGACCCTTGCCAGCTGGCGGCTGTTGAGGGCCCGCACCTTCGTCTATGTGGCGATCCTGGCCGTGGTCTCCGGCGTGATGCTGGCCGGCCTGTCCAGCCGATCGACCGTGGATCTGAACATCCTGCATGACCGCAACCCGCTGTTCGTGACCCTGTCCGACGGCGCGATCCGCAATGGCTATGAGGTGCGGGTGATCAACCGCGGCCATGAAGCCGCGACATGGCGGCTGTCGATCGCGGGATTGCCGGGGGCGTCCTTGGCGGTCTCCGGCGTCGATCCCAACGCCGACGGCAGCGCCGATGTCATCGTGCCCGCGGACAGCCTTTTGCCGCTGCGGGTGTTTGTGGAACTGCCGCGGGACCGGGCGGGCGATCTGGCCCCGTCCACACCGGTGACCTTCACCGTCACCGACGCCGAGACCGGCGAACGCTTCAGCCAGCGCAACATCTTCCGGGGGCCCGAATGACCATAAGCCAATCCGAAATCGCCGAACGCCGCGCCGCCCGCTGGATCCCCAAGATCTTCTTCGGGTTCTTCGGCGTGGTCTTCCTGGTCAACGGCGTGATGCTGTACCTGGCGATCAGCAGTTTCAACGGCATGGCCATCGACGGCGCCTATCAGCGCGGCTTGGCCTACAACGACACCCTGGACCGGATTGAGGCCCAGCGGCAGTTGGGCTGGCAGGTCGGCTTCGACCAGGCGGCGCTGACCGACGGCATCGTGCGGGTGACCTTCAAGGACAAGGCCGGCCGGCCGATCTCCGGCGCCGATTGCGTGCTTGAGGTGCGCCGGCCCACCCATGCTTGGGATGACCAGACGCTGGTCATGCGGGAAGTGGCCCCCGGCGTTTACGAGGCCACGCCCGACCTGCCCCAGGAGGGGGACTGGGTGTTCCAGGTGGAGCTGGATGCCATCGAGCCCGCCTACCGGGCGGAAACCCGGGTGTTCGTTCGTCCGGCCCAAGGGTAGGCCGCCATGGATGGCGGCGCCGTTCTGCCCGGAAAGCCGGTCCCCCATCTGAAGACCGCCGAGGATGGCGGCCACCGGCTGCATCTGATGGTCGAGGGGCTGCGTTGCGGGGGCTGCGTGGCCAAGCTGGAGCGGGCCGTGGCCGGGCTGGGCCCGGAGGTGTCGGCCCGGGTCAACCTGACCACCCGGCGCCTGGTGGTCGGCTGGCAGGGCGATCCCGGCCTGGCCGGCCGGGTTCTGGACACGGTCGAGGCCACCGGCTTCAAGGCCGCCCCCTTCGACCCGGACCTGCTGGCCCGGGCCGATGACGCCGAGCAGCGGCGCCTGCTGGTCAGCCTGGGCGTGGCCGGCTTCGGGGCCGCCAATGTCATGCTGCTGTCCCTGGCGGTGTGGTTCGGCCATGCCCAGGGCATGGAGCCCGCGACGCGGGACATGCTGCACTGGTTTTCCGCCCTGATCGCCCTGCCCGTGGTCGCCTTCGCCGGCATGCCGTTCTACGCCCCCGCCTGGTCGGCCATGCGCCAGGGGCGCACGAACATGGAGGTGCCGATCGCGCTGGCGGTGCTGTTGACCCCGGTGGTCAGCCTGCAGCAGATCCTGGCCGGCGCCGAGCACGCCTATTTCGACAGTGCGGTCACGCTGTTGTTCTTCCTGCTGCTGGGCCGGACCCTGGACAAGCTGGCCCGGGGCCGCGCGCGCCAGCAGGCCGAACGGCTGTTGTCCCTGCAGACCGGCCAGGTGACGGTCCTGGACGCCGATGGCGCCACCCGGGCCGTCGCCACCGATGGCATCCGGCCGGGCATGCGCCTCTTGCTGGCGACCGGGGAGCGGATCGGCGCCGACGGCCTGCTGGACGGCCCGGCGACCGAACTGGACACCGCCGCCCTGACCGGGGAAAGCGTCGGCCGGCCCGCCGCCCCCGGCGAGCCGGTGTTCGCCGGCATGATCAACCAGGGCCCCGCCACCGTGGTCACGGTCACCAAGGCCGGGGACGACACCTTGTTGGCCGACATCCTGCGCATGATGGAGGCGGCCGAGCAGCGCCGGTCCCGCTATGTCGCCATCGCCGACCGCATCTCCGCCGCCTATGCGCCCTTCGTCAACATCGCCGCCGTCGGCACCTTCCTGTTCTGGGTGACCCTGGGCGGCGCCGATTGGGCCACGGCGCTGATCACGGCGATCGCGGTTCTGATCATCACCTGCCCCTGCGCGCTGGGGCTGGCGGTGCCGGCGGTCCAGGTGATCGCGGTCGGCCGGCTGATGCGGGCCGGGGTGCTGCTGAAATCGGGCACGGCGCTGGAGCGGCTTAACGCCG
>CAYNRD010000387.1:0-2939 GCA_964399515.1 uncultured Mycobacteriaceae bacterium
CCGTGATCAGCGTGCCGATCTCCTGGCTGGACAGCATCTTGTCGACCCGGGCCCGCTCGACATTCAGGATCTTGCCGCGCAGCGGCAGGATCGCCTGGTAGCGCCGGTCGCGGCCCTGCTTGGCCGATCCGCCGGCGCTGTCGCCCTCGACGATGAACAGTTCGCACTCGGCCGGGTCCCGGCTTTGGCAGTCGGCCAGCTTTCCGGGCAGGGACGCGATATCCAGGGCCGTCTTGCGCCGGGTCAGCTCACGCGCCTTGCGCGCCGCCTCCCGCGCGGTCGCGGCCTCGACCACCTTTTGGACGATGCGCTTGGCGTCGCCCGGGTTCTCCTCCAACCACTGGCTCAGCTTGTCGTTCACCACGGCTTCCACGACCGGGCGCACCTCGCTGGACACCAGCTTGTCCTTGGTCTGGCTGGATAATTTCGGGTCCGGCACCTTGACCGACAACACACAGGTCAACCCCTCCCGGCTGTCATCCCCGGACAGGGTCACCTTCTCCTTTTTCAACAGGCCCGACTGTGTGGCATAGGCGTTGATCTGGCGGGTCAGGGCGGCCCGGAACCCGGCCAGATGGGTGCCGCCGTCCCGCTGGGGGATGTTGTTGGTGAAGCACAGCGTGCTTTCGTGATAGGCGTCGGTCCATTGCATGGCCAGTTCGACCGTGATGCCGTCCCGGTCCGACATCAGCGTGATCGGCGGGCTGTGCAGGGCGGTCTTGGACTTGTCCAGGTAACAGACGAACGCTTCCAGCCCGCCCTCGTAGTGCAGGGTCACACTCTTCGGCTCGACGCCGCGGTGGTCGGTCAGCACGATGGTGACGCCCGAATTCAGGAACGCCAACTCCCGAAGCCGGTGCTCCAGCGTCTCGAAATTGAACACCGTCTGGGTGAAGGTGACCGGGGACGGCTTGAAGGTGATGCGCGTGCCCTTGTTGTCGCCCTGGCCGCCGCGCCGCGCCAACCGCTCCTCGGCGTCCCCGTCCCGGAAGCGCATGGCCCATTCGCTGCCGTCCCGAAAGATGGTCAGGTCCAGCCATTCCGACAGGGCGTTGACCACGGACACGCCAACCCCGTGCAGACCGCCCGATACCTTGTAGGAGTTCTGGTCGAATTTGCCGCCTGCGTGCAGCTGGGTCATGATCACCTCGGCCGCACTGATCCCCTCCTCGCCATGGATGCCAACCGGGATGCCGCGGCCATTGTCGGTGACGGTCGCAGAGCCGTCGGCGTTCAGGGTCACGGTGACCGTGTCGCAATGGCCGGCCAGGGCCTCGTCGATGGCGTTATCGACCACCTCATAGACCATGTGGTGCAGGCCCGAGCCGTCATCGGTGTCGCCGATATACATGCCCGGGCGTTTGCGCACGGCGTCCAAGCCGCGCAGCACCTTGATGGAATCCGCTCCGTAGTCCGACGGGTCCGGTCGGGGCTCTTGGGACATTTCACGTCAACCTTGCAACACTGGAGATCACTGCTCCGATCACACACCAGAATAAGGGGCCAGCCGGCCATTCTCCACCAGATAGTGTTGGGTGGCGGGGCCGACCCCGTGAAACAATTCAGCATCGGTGCCGGTCATGAACGCCTGCAGGCCCAACTCCGCCACCATGCCGTACAGCGCCTGCCGTCGGCTTCGGTCCAAATGCGCCGCCAACTCGTCCAACAGCAGCACCGGCGGCATGCCGCGCCTCAGCCGGGTGACCTGCGCATGGGCCAGGATCAGCCCGATCAGCAGCGCCTTTTGCTCCCCCGTCGACGCGTCCGCCGCCGCCACATCCTTGGGCCCATGGCGGGCCAACAGGTCCGAGCGGTGCGGACCCAGCCGGGTGGCGCCCGCGTCCCGGTCCTGGGTTCGGTTCGCCGCCAGCCGGTCCCGCAGCCGATCCTCCGCCTCAAGCGCCGACAGCCCCTCATCCAGCCAGGCTTCCACCGTGCCCGCCAGCGCCAGATCGACCCAGGGGAACGGGCCGTCCCGCCGCTCCCGGCAGGTGGATGCCAGCAGCTGGGCGACCTCCCGCCGGCTGGCCGCGATCGCCACGCCCTCCGTGGCCATGCGGTCTTCCAGCGCCGCCAGCCAGGCGGCCTCGCGCGGGCTTTGCCGTAGGACCCGGTTGCGCTCCCGCATCGCCTGCTCATAGGCGGCGGTGTGGGTGGCGTGGCCGGGCTGCAGGCCGAACACCAGCCGATCCAGAAATCGCCGGCGTCCGCCGGCCCCTTCCAGGAACAGCCGATCCATCTGCGGAGTCAGCCAGACGATCGCGACCCGCTCCCCCAACGCCGCCGGCCCAGGCACCTCCGCCCCGTCCAGCTTGACCCGCCGGCGGGCCGCCCCGGCGGGCGTGGTGTCCAGCCCGGTGGCGATCTCCAACCCGCCGTCGGGGCCAGCCACCTCCGCCCGGATCGCCCAAGGTGCCGGCGCGCCGGCGTCCTGGGGCCGGCGGCCCAGCTCCGCCAGGGTCGCCCGGCGCAGCCCCCGGCCCGGGCCCAGCAGCGACACGGCCTCCAACAGATTGGTCTTGCCGGCGCCGTTCGGTCCCGTCAGCACCGCCGACCGGCCGCCCAACTCCAAATCCAACCGGTCATAGTTGCGAAACCCGGTCAGGCGCAGGCGGGTGACCGCCAGACCCGGCGCCATGGCCCCGGGCGTCCCGCCAGACGCCCGGTCAAACCCGCATGGGCATGATCACATACAACGCGCTGGCATCGCCGACATCGGAAATCACCGTCGGCGCGGCGGCGGCGTTCAGCAGAAAGCGCGCCTCCTGCCCCTCGATCTGCTGGGTGATGTCCAAAAGATAGCGGGAATTGAAGCCGATCTCCAAATCCGTCGCCTCGTACTTGACCTCGATTTCCTCGGTGGCGCTGCCCTGGTCGGCCGCCGTCGCCGACAGGGTCATCTGCTGGGGGGCGATGGTCAGTTTCACCGCCCGGCTCTT
>CAYNRD010000388.1:0-2938 GCA_964399515.1 uncultured Mycobacteriaceae bacterium
GGCTCGACCCGGACCAGGGAGGAGAACAAGCGCCAGTCCGCCTCGGTGATCCGGTCGCCCATCAGATAGCGCTGGCCGAACAACCGCTCTTCCAGCCAGTCCAGATCCTCGAACAATTTCGTGACCGCCTCCTCATACGCTTCCTGGGTGGTGGCGAAGCCGGATTTGTACACGCCGTTGTTGATACCGTGATAGATCCGCTCATTCACCGCGTCGATCTCAGCCCGCAGCGCTTCGGGGTAGTAATCGCCCGGTTTGGCGCCGATGCCGTCGAAGGCCGAATTCAGCATCCGGATGATCTCGGCACTCTCGTTGGAGACAATCGTGTCCTGCTGCTTGTCGTACAGCACCGGCACGGTCACCCGGCCGGTGTATGTTGGATCCACCCGGCTATACACCTCATGCATCTAGGAGTAGCCGAACAGCGTGTCGCCGGTGACACCTTCGCTGGGACCCTTCAGCCACCAGCCGTTTTCCGCCATCAGCGGATCGACCACGGACACCGTGATCATGTCCTCCAACCCCTTCAGGGCCCGGAAGATCAACGTACGGTGCGCCCAGGGGCAGGCGAGCGAGACGTACAGGTGATAGCGCCCGGCCTCGGCCTGGAAGCCGCCCCGGCCGCTGGGCCCGGGAGCGCCGTCGGCGGTGATCCAGTTGCGGAATTGCGCCTCACCGCGCACGAAGCGGCCATTCGAGGTCTTGGTGTCATACCATTTGTCGTGCCATTTGCCGTCGATCAGCAATCCCATGATGTCGCTCCTCTCTCGGGGTCGGGTGGGGTGGACTGTTTCGGTCGCCCGCACCCTGACGGGAACGATCACCCTGGTAAAGCCGTTCCAATTTCCCCATACCGTTTCCCGGTGGAAACAATGCCCGGAGCGCTTCGATGATGAACGACACCATGGGGGCGATGATGACCTTCGCGAAGGTGGTGGAGCAGCAAAGCTTTTCCGAGGCCGGCCGGCGCCTGGGCATGTCGAAATCGGCAGTATCCAAGCAGGTCAGCCGGCTGGAGGACCGGCTGGGGGTCCGGCTGCTCAACCGCACCACCCGCCGGGTCAGCGCCACGGAGATCGGCACGGCCTTGTATGAGCGCTGCCGGCGGATCATGGCCGAGTTGGAGGAGGCCGAGCAGGCGATCCTGCACCATGCCACGGCCCCCCGGGGCCGGCTTCGGATTAACGCGCCGGCGGTGTTCGGGCACATGCATCTGGCCCCGCTGCTGCCGGAGTTGTTGGAGCGCTACCCAGATTTGAGCCTGGATGTCAGCATGTCGGACCGGGTGGTCGACCTGATTGAGGACGGGTATGACGTGGCGGTGCGCATCGCCGCCCTGAGTGATTCCAGCCTGTTCGCGCGCAAACTGTGCGATGCGCGCCGGGTCCTGGTCGCCAGCCCGGACTATTTGGCGCGCCATGGCCTGCCAGCCGATCCGGCCGCGTTGGGCGGACACGCCTGCCTGACCTACAGCCTCAGCCCGGAGCCCAGCACCTGGAGCCTGCGCGGGCCGCGGGGCGACCGGGCCAGCGTGTCCGTGTCCGGCCCGGTGCGGATCGACAACGGCGACGCGCTGATGAGCCTGGCCCTGGGCGGGGCGGGCATCGCCCTGATGCCGACCTTCTTTTGCGGGGTGGCCGTGGCGGACGGGCGCTTGACCCGGGTGCTGCCCGAATATGACGACCCGTTCGGCGGCATCTACGCGGTCTATCCGCACAACCGGCATCTGTCGCCGAAGGTGCGGGTGTTCATCGACCATCTGGTCGCCGCGTTCTCGCCCACGCCGCCCTGGGACCTTGCCGGCCCCAGCGCCTGATCTGTACAACCCCCGCCGACCGTCCTGCCCACCCCCGATCCCGGACCCCCGCCATGGCCTTGCTGCTCGCCGACCTGACCGCCCGGGTGGCGGACGCCTTCCAGGCCCTTGGCCATGATCCGGCCGCGGGCCGCGTGCAGGTGTCGGCCCGGCCGGACCTGGCGCCGTTCCAGTGCAACGGCGCCATGCAAATCGCCAAGCGCCAGGGCCTGAACCCGCGCGACGTGGCGGGTGCCGTGGCGGCCAAGCTGGAGCAGGACCCGGTGTTCCGGGAGGTGTCGCTGGCGGGGCCGGGGTTTTTGAACCTGGCCGTGGACGGGGCGTGGCTGGCGGCCCGGCTGGAGGCCGCGCGCGCGGACCCGCGCCTGGGCGTGCCGGCGGCGACACGCCCGTTGACCGTGGTGCTGGATTATGGCGGGCCGAACATCGCCAAGCCCATGCATGTCGGGCATCTGCGCGCCAGCATCATCGGCGACAGCCTGCGCCGGCTGACCGTGTTCATGGGCCACCGGGCGATCGGTGACGTCCATATGGGCGATTGGGGCCTGCCCATGGGCATGCTGATTGCCGAGATCGCCCGGCTGCACCCGGACCTGCCCTATTTCGACCCGGCCCGGGCGGACGGGTTTCCCACCGACAGCCCGGTGACGCTGGACGATCTGGAGCGGCTGTATCCCCAGGCGGCGGCGGCCTGCAAGGCGGACGAGACCCGCATGGCCGAAGCCCGCCGGGCGACCGCGGACCTTCAGGACGGCCGGCCCGGCTATCGGGCGCTGTGGCGCCATTTCATGGATGTGTCGATCACCGCCATGGCCCGGGATTTCGGATCGCTGGGCGTGCGGTTTGACCTGTGGAAGGGGGAGGCGGACGTCCACGACCTGATCGCCCCGATGACCGAGCGCCTGCGCGCCGAGGGCACGGCGGTGGAGGATGGCGGTGCCTTGGTGATGCCGGTGGCCGAGGACGGCGACAAGAAAGAGGTGCCGCCCCTGATCTTGCTGAAGTCGGACGGTGCGGTCATGTATGGCACCACCGATCTGGGCACGATCGTCGATCGGGTAACCCATCACGACCCGGACCTGATCCTCTACGTGGTCGACCAGCGCCAGCACCTGCATTTCG
>CAYNRD010000389.1:0-2933 GCA_964399515.1 uncultured Mycobacteriaceae bacterium
CTTCCCAGCGCAATCCTCGAACGGCCGCCTGGCGCCCCGCTTCGGTGGTGATGTCGCCGGGCACGGCCAGGACCATGCCGCTGCGATCACCGGCGGCGGCCCGGAGCTCAGCCGCCGTTTGCTCCAGCGCCTCGGCGCCGCGCGCGGTGATGGTGACGTGCACCCCTTCCCGCGCCAGGGCCAGCGCGCAGGCGCGGCCCAACCCCTTGCTGGCGGCGCAGACGAGGGCGCGTTTGCCGGCGATGCCCAGATCCATGGCGGTGTCTCCCTACGGCCCGAGCGATTCGAGCGCCTGCTTGACCAACAGTTTGGTCACCGGGCGTTTGGCCGCCAAGGACAACCGATCGATCCGGGCCACCACCCGGTCGGCCGCGGCCAGGCTGCGGTCGATCCGGGCCAGCAGATAGGCGATCACCTCCGGCCCCGGGGCCAGGCGCCGGTCCCCGAACAGTTTGACCAGCACCCCGCCCAACAGGGCGTCATCGGGCGGGCCCAGCTTGGCCTGCGGGCAGGCGGTCAGGCGGGAGGCCAAATCGGCCAGGCCCAATCCCCAGCGGGCGGCGGGCCGGGACGCGGTAAGCACCAGGGACGCGCCGGTGTCGGCACCATGGGTATAGGCGTGGAACAGCCATTCCTGGGCGCCAGCATCCGCCAGCGCGCCGTCCACATCTTCCAGAACCAGCCCGCCGCCGGCGAACAGGGCCCGCGGCGCCGCCGTGACCGCCTGGCCGAAGGCGTGAACGGGCGCTCCCGCCCGGGCCGCCCACACCGCCGCCAGATGGGACTTGCCGGACCCGGTCGGGCCGGACAGCACCAGGGCCGGGGCCGGCCAGCCCGGCCAGCGCTCGATCCAGGCCACGGCATCGGCATTGGCGGGAGAGACCAGGAAATCCTCCCGCCCGTGGGCGGCGGGCGCCTGGAAATCAAGCGGCAGCTGCCGCACCCCCCCGGTCACGGCCGCTCCTCCCCCCCCTTCGGTTCGGGGGCGTGCCCGCCGTGGAAGAACACGCTGCTGCGGTAGCGGCCAAGCCCGTAGCGCACCACCACGCCCACCACCGCCGCCAACGGCACGGCAAGCAGCACGCCCGTGAAGCCGAACAGCGCACCCGCCGCCATCAGGGCGAAGATCACCCAGACCGGGTGCAGCCCCACCGAAGAGCCGACCAGCTTGGGCGTCAGGATATTGCCCTCCACCGCCTGGCCAAGCAGGAAGATGCCAGCGATCAGCAGCCACATGCCCCAATGGTCGAACTGGCCGACCGCGATGCCCACGGACATCATCAGGCCGATGGCGCTGCCCACGAACGGGATGAACGACAACAACCCGGAGATGACCCCCACGGCGATGCCGAAATTCAACCCGGCGAGGGTCAGTGCCACGGCATAGAACACCCCCAAGATCAGGCACACCGCGCCCTGGCCGCGCAGGAAATTGCCCAGCACCGTGTCCACCTCCGCCGCCAGGGCCTCGACATCGGCGCGCATGTGCACGGGGATGTGCCGGTCGATGCCGGCGACGATCCGGTCCCAATCCCGGAGCAGATAGAAGGCCACCACCGGCGTGATCACCAACAGCGAGATCACGTCGAACACCGCCAGCCCGCCGCGCCACAGCCGTTGGGCGATGGCGAGCACCACCGAGAACGCATCGGCCGCCCGGCTGACCGCCAGGTCCTTCAACTCCTGGACGCGCTGTTCGCCGATCAGCTCCCGCGCCCAGGCGACCAGCGGATCGGCGGCGGTCAACACCTGATTGACGAAGTCGGGCATGGCCCGGATCATATCGCCCACCTGGGCGGCGACCAGCGGCACGATCAGCAGAACGGTGGCGAACAGCACCAGGATGGACAGCCCAATCGCCAGCACGGTGCCCGCCGTGCGTCCGATCCCGCGCCGCTCGAACGCATCGACCAGCGGGTCCAACAGATACCCGATCGCCAGCCCGGCCACGAAGGGCAACAGCACGTCCTGCAGCACCCAAAGCAGCACGGCGAAGACCGCCAGGCCGATCAGCCAGAACTGCAGGTGGGCGCGCAGGCTCATGGCCCGGCCGCCGGCGCCGACGGCTCGATCACGCCGTCCAGGGGCGGAAGCGGTGCGGTCTCAAGCCCGTCGGCGGCATCGGCCCGGATCAGCAGCGGCACGGCCGGCGCTCCGGGCGGGCCGCCCGCCGGGTCGGCCAGGCGCAAATCCTGCTGGGACAGGGCCAGGTCCAAGGTGCCGCGATCGCCGGCATGGACCAGCTCGATCACCGCCTCGTCCACCGCCAGCTCCAGCAGGGTGGCTTGATCGACAAGGGCGATCCGGCCCAGCTTGCCGGTGATCTCGAACCAGTCGGCCCCGCCGCGCAGGGGCACCCGCGCCACCAGCCGCGCCAGCACGCCGCTGGTCACCCGGGTGCGGTCGCGCCAGTCGGCCTCGATCCGGTCCGCCACGGCCAAGGCGGCCTCCGCCAGGGTGCCGTCCACGGTCAGGGCCGACACCTCAGTCGGCCCGTCGGCCCGGTACCGGGACAGCTCGACCGTGATCCGGCCCTGGGCCGGGCCACCGTCCGGCCCGGCATCGCCGCCCGGAGCCAGGCGGGCGCGGGGCACCAGCACATCGCCGGCCCCGTACCGGCGGGCCATGACCGCGAACCGGGACCGGTCGCCGGACAGGGCGGCGTCCAGGTCCACCTCACTGACATCCAGCAACTCCCCAAACGGCACCGACACCGGCACCAGGCGGCCCGAGCCGTCGAAATCCAGCCACGCCTCATGCCAGGGGTTGAAGCCGTCCCACAGGATCGCGCCCGCCGCCCGGTCGAACACAGGCAGGATCAGCACCGGCTTGGACACCAGGCTGGTGAAGGCCAGGCCCCGGTCGCGCAGCAGACGGGTGACCGCCGCCCCATCGAATCGGTAGTTCAGGCGCGCCTGATAGCGGCCGGCACT
>CAYNRD010000390.1:0-2932 GCA_964399515.1 uncultured Mycobacteriaceae bacterium
CGCCTCCCCGAACGCGATCGGCAGCACGCCCGTCGCCATCGGGTCCAGCGTGCCGCCATGGCCGGCCTTCTGGGCATCGAACAGCCGCCGGGCCTTGCCCAGCGCTTGCGTGGAGGTCAGGCCCTGGGCCTTGTCGATCACCAGCCAGCCATGGAGGGGCCGGCCCTTCTTTTTGCGGGGCATGGGCTGCCTTGACGATAACGATGCTATTTCCGAGCGCCGATGAATATACCGGCCAAAACCACCGTGACGAGGCCGATCACCGTGGCTGCCGTGCTGCCGACCAGGTATCCTAGCACTGTTTCATGAACGGAAAATCCGTTCAGACTCAATCCATCGGCGATGAGGATCCCGCAAGCGACAAAACAATAAACACACATAAAAATAAACGTCCGAAAAGCGTATGGTTTTATCAGCTGATTCAAAATTGTGTTTGTTTCTTTACTTGTCTTTAGATGTGAAATTTCAGCGATAAGCTCAATTTTTTCTGCCGATAAATCATTTATTCGGGAATAAAGCTCAAGAATTTGTTCTGGTGTATGAGATAATAGAGTTTCGCGGCTTCGCGGAGCCGCGTCCAAGTCTGCAATGCTATACGGTTTGGTGTTGTCTACGCTCACGTCCTGCCTGCGCTAATGCCGAAAAATGCTCACGAATCTCGGTATTGCTGAGTGTAGCATTTCTGGCGCGCAGATACGCATTCGACCACGGTGTTCCCGGTTGGTGGGTCAAATCGGATAATTCCCGGGCACCTAAGTGCCGGTACTTCAACCACACATGCTCAATGACCTGGCGTTCGCTTGCGGTCAAATCGGCGCGGAACGGCGCTTGCGCCCCCGGGTCGATCAACTCGGAATGCTCGCGACCGTATCCGTATTGCTTGATGTGATCCCAGATCGCTCGGAACACCGGGCCATTGTCCCAGGCTTCAGGGTCTTGGGAAATCAGGGGTTCCTGATTGATCGCCAAGTTCCAGCCGTGGGCCATATAGGTCAGCTTTTGCAGCCACATCTGTTGTGGCCTGCTGTTGCTCCCGCGTAGCCGCAGAATTTCGTTCGCGATCGCTTCAGGCCGGTGAAAAGGCATATTTGACACTGACTTATTTTGATAGTGACTTATGAAGTTCCAACAACCTTTCTCGGTGCATTTTGTACCATACTGCGAAACGCAATGCAGCAACACTACGGTATACCTTAAGCTTGAGGGAGTGCCGTGCGTAAACGACAAATCCCCTTTACTCACCGACGGGCCTTTAGGGGTCCTTCCCAGCGTCACCCACCCCCAACCGCGCCTCGATCCCCTCCCGCACTGCCGTTTCGAGGTCGCGGCGGATGGTGTCCGAGCGCAGCAACTCGGCCATCTTCTGGGCCGCGTCGAAGCTGTCGTCCCAGGCGAAGGTCAGGCGCGGGGTGTGACGCAGGCGCACCCAGCGGCCGATCAGCCCGCGCAGTTCCGGCAGCGCGCGGTCAAGCGCCTCCAGGACCGGCTCCCGGTCGCCGCCGCCCAGGCTGGTGACATAGGCGGTGGCGTTCTTCAGGTCCGGGCTGATCCGCACCTCGGACACGGTGATCGACACGCCAGCCAACCCCGGCTCGTGCAGGTCGCCGCGCATCAGGGCTTCGGCCAGGCCGTGGCGGATTTGCTCGCCAACCCGCAATTGCCGTTGGCTGGGCGGCTTACCGGACCGAGGGTCGTGCCCGATGCTCAAAGCGCCCGCGCTTCTTCGACCATGTCGAAGCATTCGATCTGGTCGCCTTCGCGGATGTCGTCATAGCTTTCGAACGCCATGCCGCATTCATAGCCCTGGTTGACCTCCTTGACCTCGTCCTTGAAGCGCTTGAGCGTTTTCAGCTTGCCCTCGTGGATCACCACGCTGTCGCGCAACAGCCGGACATGGGCGCCGCGCTTGACCGACCCGTCGGTGATCATGCAGCCCGCCACACGGCCGACCTTGGTGATGTTGAAGACCTGGCGGATCTCGGCATAGCCCAGCAGGTTTTCCCGGATACTGGGCGCCAACAGGCCGCTGAGCGCGCCCTTCACGTCATCGATGACGTTGTAGATGATGTTGTAATAGCGGATCTCGATGCCGTCGCGCTTGGCCACGTCCCGCGCCTGGGGGTTGGCCCGGACGTTGAAGCCGATGATCATGGCCTCGGTGGAGCCGGCCAGGGTCACGTCGCTTTCGTTGATCGGGCCGACGCCGGTGTGCAGCACCCGGACGTCCACCTCCTCGTTGTCCTCGACCAGCTTTTGCAGGCTGGCGGCGATCGCCTCGACCGAGCCCTGCACGTCGCCCTTGATCAGCACGGCCAGGGACTTCTTCTCGCCCTCCTTGGCCTGCTGGAACATTTCCTCCAGCGTGCCGCGCTTGGTGGCCACCTGGGCCGCCTCCCGCTTCTTGCGGTCCCTGTATTCGGCCACTTCCCGCGCCCGCGCTTCGCTGTCGACAACGATGAAATCGTCCCCGGCCAAGGGTGTGCCGGCCAGGCCCAGCACCTCGACCGGGAAGGCCGGCGGTGCCGCCTCGACATTTTCGCCCCGGTCGTTGATCAAGGCCCGTACCCGGCCCCATTCCGAGCCAGAGACGAAGATCTCACCAACCCGCAGCGTGCCGCGCTCGACCAGCACCGTGGCGACCGAGCCGCGCCCGCGCTCCATCTTGGCTTCGATCACCCGGCCCTCGGCGGTCCGGTCCGGGTTCGCCTTCAGCTCCAGCAATTCGGCCTGCAGCAGGATCGCCTCCTCCAAGGCGTCCAGCCCGGCACCGGTCTTGGCCGACACCGGCACGGCCTGGATCTCGCCGCCCATGTCCTCCACCTGGACATCGTGCTGCAACAGCTCGCCCTTGACCTTGTCCGGGTCGGCGGCGAGCAGATCGATATTGATGATCGCCACGATCCTCGGCACGCAGGCAGCCTTGGCGAGGATG
>CAYNRD010000391.1:0-2923 GCA_964399515.1 uncultured Mycobacteriaceae bacterium
CCTGCTGCCGGAGATGACCGCGCGGGAAGCGCTTGCAGGCTCCATGGTCCATTCGGTGGCGGGGGTGCTGGGGGAAGGCGGGCTGATCCATGCCCGGCCCTATCGGGCCCCCCATCACACCACCAGCCAGGTGGCGCTGGCCGGCGGCGGCCACCGCGCCAAGCCGGGGGAGTTTTCCCTGGCCCATCGTGGGGTGCTGTTTCTGGACGAAGTGCCGGAATTCGCCCGCGCGGCCTTGGAAGCCCTGCGCCAGCCCATGGAAACCGGCCGGGTTCTGGTCGCCCGCGCGAATGGCCATGTCACCTATCCGTGCCGGTTCCAGCTGGTGGCGGCCATGAACCCGTGCCGCTGCGGCTATCTGGGGGATCCGGGCCGGGCTTGCTCCCGCGCGCCCCGCTGTGCGCTGGATTACCAAGCCAAGATCTCCGGCCCGCTCTATGACCGGATTGACCTGCACATCGACGTGCCGGCGGTCAGCGCCGCCGACCTGGCCAGCCCGCCCGCCCGGGAGGGGACGGCCGATATCCGCCCCCGGGTAGCGGCGGCCCGGCGGCGCCAGGCGGAGCGTTATCGGGACGACGGCATTCTGACCAATGCCGAGGCCGAGGGGATGCCCCTGGACCGGGCCGCGACCCCGGACGGGCCAGGCCAGGCCCTGCTGGCCGAGGCCGCGGACCGCCTGCGCCTGTCGGCCCGCGGCTATCACCGGGTTCTGCGCGTGGCCCGCACCATCGCAGATCTGGACGGGCGCGACGCCGTGTCCCGGCCCCAAATCGCCGAGGCGCTGAACTATCGCCGCCAAACCCCACGGGGGTGACGGCACGCGCGGCCCGGCTCCGGGCGCCCGACATAGAAAAACCCCCCGGCACCCATGGATGCCGGGGGGTCTCTTGTCGTGGCGCGGGGGGGCGCCGGGGCGGTTAGCCCTGGTTGGTAGCGCGGTCGCTGGAGGCGATCTCGTCGGCGTTGATGAACAGGCCGACATCGACGAAGCCCGGCTCACCCGGAACCGAGGTGGTCACTTCACCGGCGAAGGCGGCACCGGCGCCGAAGCCGGTGATCATGAGGGCGATGGTCAGGGCGCGCAGGGTGGTGGTGAACATAACGGGTCTCCTTTCAGGGTCTGGCGTCCGGCCCGGTCGGGCGGGATGCGCCGTGGTGTTGAGCAGACGATAGGGGCGAACCGGTGCCCGTCATGTGCTTGCGATCACTAAGATCCGCCGAAATATTCATGCCCGCGTTGCGCAAAGAAAACGGCGTTTGGCAAGATACCGGACAGTGTTGGCCGTCACGGAATGCGGCCATAAAAAACCCCCCGGCACCCATGGGATGCCGGGGGGCTCTTGTCGTGGCGCGGGGGGGGCGCCGGGGCGGTTAGCCCTGGTTGGTAGCGCGGTCGCTGGAGGCGATCTCGTCGGCGTTGATGAACAGGCCGACATCGACGAAGCCCGGCTCACCCGGAACCGAGGTGGTCACTTCACCGGCGAAGGCGGCACCGGCGCCGAAGCCGGTGATCATGAGGGCGATGGTCAGGGCGCGCAGGGTGGTGGTGAACATAACGGGTCTCCTTTCAGGGTCTGGCGTCCGGCCCGGTCGGGCGGGATGCGCCGTGGTGTTGAGCAGACGATAGGGGCGAACCGGTGCCCGTCATGTGCTTGCGATCACTAAGATCCGCCGAAATATTCATGCCCGCGTTGCGCAAAGAAAACGGCGTTTGGCAAGATACCGGACAGTGTTGGCCGTCACGGAGTGGCGGTAATAAAAAAACCCCCGGCACCCATGGGATGCCGGGGGGGTCTCGTGTCGTGGCGCGGGGGGGCGCCCGGGGCGGTTAGCCCAGGTCGATGATCAGCGTCGCCAATGCCAGGTCCTCGGCTTGGATGAACAGGCCGACATCCACGAAGCCCGGCTCGCCCGGAACGGCGGTGGTGACTTCACCAGCGAAGGCGTCACCGGCACCGAAGCCGGTGATCATGAGGGCGATGGTCAGAGCGCGCAGGGTGGTGGTGAACATAACCGAGCTCCTTATCGGTGGTGGCGCCAGCCCATTCGGGCGGGGTGCGCTGTGGTGTTGAGGAAACGGTAAGCTCTCGGCGGGGTCGGTCCTGTGCTGGCCATCACCAAGATCCCAAAAAGAGTCAAAATGGGCCTGACAGACGCGAGCGGCCTTAACGGTGAACAGGCCGGAAACAAGAACGCCCCATCGTTGATCATCAGGCCATGCTGTTTTTGCGCCGCAGCATCGAGGACTGGGCCGGAAGCGGGGCACCAAGCCGTCCATTAAAAAAACCCCGCGCCCGAAGGCGCGGGGTCTTTGACGGCGATCGGGGCGCCGATCAGTCGTTCTGGGCCACTTCGTCCCGGTCGCCGGCGGTGGCCGCCTCGATCACCTCATCGGTGAACAGGCCAACATCCACGAAGCCGGGCTCGCCCGGAACGGAGGTGGTCACTTCGCCGGCGAAGGCGACGCCGGCGCCGAAGCCGGTGATCATGAGGGCGATGGTCAGGGCACGCAGGGTGGTGGTGAACATAACGGATCTCCTTTCAGGGTCTGTCAGGGTCTGGCGTCCGGTCCGTTTGGAAGCATCCGGTCCGCCGTGGTGTTGAGCAGACGTTAGAAGCCAACCGCAGCCGGTCATGTGCTTGCGATCACAAAGAACTGGCGAAATAGTCATGGCTGTGTTGCAAGCGCGAGCTGGCATTCATGAAATTGAAATACGTAAAAACACCCGCACGTTTTCCCGGTTTGGACATATGCTGATTTAAGCACAGCCCGCCGGTCACGGATCGTTGCTCGATCCAAGACCCGGTGGGATCAAAGTGACCGGCAGTGTTGGCCGTCACAGGTCTGCCGTGCACAAAAAAAAACCCCGGCACCCATGGGTGCCGGGGGGTATATTTTAATAGGCGCAGGCGGCGCCCC
>CAYNRD010000392.1:0-2921 GCA_964399515.1 uncultured Mycobacteriaceae bacterium
CTTGATCCGTTGCTCCGCCATACTGCGATCGTTGTAAAAGGCGGGCACCCTCGCCGACGGGGGCATCGGATTTTAGAGTATCTTCCATACAATCACGATCACGAAGGTGATCGATCGCGGCACGATCCGCCCGCTTTCCGACCGGGCGGCCGATCGTGCCAATACGAGTCCCTGTACATTAGCCTTTTCTACTTTTCGAGGGTGATCGCGGAGAATTACGAAACCTCAGTTTTAATTTATCGGGTCTTCTGGTTTCGGATGTTTCTAATTTTACACTTTGTTCAGCCATCGCTGGCACGGTTCGGCACACGTCTTATTGCTTTGGCTGCTTATAATTCAGGGGTGATCCATGCGTGGGCTGATCGGCATCATGGCCGGGTGTTTGGTGTGGCAGGTTGGTGCAGCCGACGCGCAAGAGCGTTCGGCGCTGGCGTCCGAGATGTTCGACCTGTTCTGGCAAGAGTTCCAGCGCCCGGCGACCACGCCCTTCCCGGCCAGCAACCCCTACACCGTGCAAAAGGCGGCCTTGGGCAAGCAGCTGTTCTTCGACCCGCGGTTGAGCGGTGCCGCCAACATGTCCTGCGCCACCTGCCACAACCCGTCCTTCGGGTGGGAGAACGGCCAGGCGCTGGGCATCGGGGCCGAGGCGGCGCGCCTGGACCGGCATGTGCCGACGGTGCTGAGCATGGCGTTCCTGACCGATGCCTATTTCTGGGACGGGCGCGCGCCCACCCTGGAGGAGCAGGCCAAGGGGCCGATCACCAACCCCGTTGAAATGGATATGCGCTTCGAGGACCTGATCCCGCTTCTGGCCCAGGTGGATGGGTATGCTCGGGCGTTCGAGGCGGCGTTTCCGGGCGAGGGCGTGACCGAGGACACGGTGGTCAAGGCCCTGGCCACCTATCAGCGCACCATCGTGCCGACCTACGCCCCCTTCGATGCCTGGATCGATGGCGACGCCGAGGCCCTGACCGTGGCCGAGCAGCGCGGCTTCGACCTGTTCGTGGGCAAGGCCAATTGCGTGGCCTGCCATTCGGGCTGGAACCTGTCCGACAACCTGTTCCATGACATCGGCCTGCCGACCGGCGATCTGGGCCGGGCGCGGGTGGCCGACGACACCGACGCGACCCGGTTCGCGTTCAAGACCCCGGGCCTGCGCAATATCGTCGAGCGCGCGCCCTACATGCACACCGGCGCGTTCGCGACCCTGGACGAGGTGGTCGGGCATTACAACGACGGCTTTGTCGATCGGCCGTCCCTGTCGCCGGAGATCTTTGCCCTGAACCTGACCGATCGGGAACAGGCGGAGCTGGTGGCGTTCCTGCGCACCCTCTCGGGCGAGACCGAGATTGTCGCTCTGCCGCAATTGCCGAACTGAGGGTCCGGGCCATGACCATTCGCCTGAAGCTGACCTTGGCGCTGGTGGCGCTGGTGGCGTTGACCGTGGCCCAGGGCCTGCTGCTGATGCGCGAGGCCGACCGGCTTGGCGCCGACCTGCTGTATGCCTATGACACGCCGGTCAGCGCCATCAAGCTGACCGATACCGCCTTCGCCCGGTTCGAGGCGACCCGGGACACGGTCGCGGAAACCTTGAGCCTGATCACGGTGGTCGACCCCGAAGCGGCGGTGCGGGACTATGACGCCGTGGTGGCGGCGTTCCTGGCGGAACTGGACGCGCTCGCGGCACTGGACCTGTCGGACGCCCTGCGCGCCGAGTTGGGCCACGCCCGGGACGCGGCCACGGCCTATGACGGCCAGGTGCGGGTCTTGCTGGACCCGGTCGGCGTTACCGAGATTCCCTCCGTGATCGAACGCCAGCGGACCGAACGCCGGCTGGTTGGCTCCCTGCAGGCGCTGGTGGACGGGGTCGTGCTGGAGGCGGCCGAGGCCCGCGCCGAGGCCCGGGCGGCCGTGGACAGCGCCTGGCGGAACGGCCTGCTGCTGATCGCCGCCACCGTCGGCCTGGGGGCCGTGATCCTGATCGGCTTTCACGTTTTCTTCAGCCGCCCGATGCGGGTGGTCATCGCCACCTTGCGGCGGCTGGCGGCCGGGGATTTGGATGTCGCCATCGCAACCCGCCGCCGGGATGAGGTCGGCACCATCCTGACCGCCGTCGCCGGCATCATCGACCAGGCGCAGCGCCAGCGGGATACGGTTCGGGACCAGGATCTGGCCAGCCGGGAGCGGGCGGCGGCGGAGCGCACCGCGGCCCTGAACGCCATGGCCGGAACCCTGGAGACGCAAATCAACGGTGCCGTGGCGCGGATCGCCGAGCGGGCCGGGGATTTGAGCGACAGCGCGGTCGACCTGAAGCGCTCCGCCCAGACCATGGGCGACCAGGCGGAAGCCGGGGAACGGGCGATCGGCAGCGCCCAGTCCGGTGTTGACGGCGCGCGCCACGCGGCCGGTTCCCTGGCCGGCGTGATCGACCAGGTCTCCGAACAGGTGCAGGAGGCGGTCGCCGTGTCCCGCGACGTCGCCAAGGCCGGCGGCATCGCCCGGGGCCGGATTTCGGAACTGGCCCAGGCGGTCGATACGGTGGGCCAGGTGACCGCCCTGATCGGCGACATCGCCGAGCAGACCAATCTTTTGGCCCTGAACGCCACAATCGAGGCGGCCCGGGCGGGCGAAGCCGGCAAGGGCTTTGCCGTTGTCGCCCACGAAGTGAAGTCCCTTGCCCAGCAGGTGGCAACGGCCACCGGTCAGATCGCGGACGAGATTTCCGGCATTCAAGCCGTGTCCACCGACGTCGTGGAACGGCTCGTCTCCATCACCGCTTCTGTTGAATCCGTTCAGTCGAGTGTGGTGGGCGTGGCCAGCGCCATCGAAGAGCAGAGCGCGACCACACGGGATGTCACGCGAAATATGCAGACGGCCGCCAGCTCAGTCGGCGATATCAATACCAGCCTCACCTCAATCGC
>CAYNRD010000393.1:0-2918 GCA_964399515.1 uncultured Mycobacteriaceae bacterium
GCCGGCATCGCCGAGGGCTGCCGCCAGGCCGGCTGCGCCCTGATCGGCGGCGAGACGGCGGAGATGCCCGGCCTGTACCAGCCGGGCCATTATGATTTGGCCGGGTTTTGCGTGGGTGCCCTCGAACGGGGCCAGGCGGTCACCGGCGCCCGGGTGGCGGCGGGCGATGTGGTGCTGGGCCTGGCGGCATCGGGGGTGCATTCGAACGGGTTTTCCCTGGTGCGCAAGATCCTGGGCGACCGGGACCTGGGCGCCCAGGCCCCCTTCGCCGACGGCCAGACCCTTGGGGCTGCCCTGATGACCCCAACCCGGATCTATGTTTCGGCCTGCCTGGGCGCCATCGGCCAGGGCGGGGTGACCGGCCTGGCCCATATCACCGGTGGCGGGCTGATCGAGAACCTGCCGCGGGTGCTGCCCAGAGGGCTGGCGGCGGAGCTTGATGCCGCCCTTTGGACGGCACCGCCGGTGTTCGGCTGGCTGGCCCGGGACGGCGGCCTGACCGAAACCGATATGCTGCGCACCTTCAACTGCGGCATCGGCATGGTGCTGATCGTGCGCCCGGACCGGGCCGAGGCGGTGGCGGCGGGCTTGCGGGCGGCGGGGGAAGGGGTGACGGCCATCGGGCACATCGTGCCGCACCCGCCCGAAACACCCGCCTGCCGGATCCTGAACCCGGGCCGGGTGTTGGCGGGGTGAGGGCCGCGATCCTGATTTCCGGGCGGGGCAGCAACATGGCGGCGCTGCTGGCGGCGGGGGATCTGGGGGTGCGATTCGTTCTGGTCGCCTCGGACAGCGCGGCGGCCCCGGGCCTGGCCCATGCCCAGGCCAGCGGCCTGGCCACCGAGGCGGTCGAACGGTCGGCCTTCGCCAGCAAGGCGGCGTTCGAGGCGGGCCTCATTGCGGTCCTGGACCGGCACCAGATCGACCTGATTTGCCTGGCCGGGTTCATGCGCGTGCTCAGCGCCGGCTTCGTTGATCGGTACCGGGACCGGATCCTGAACATCCACCCGTCGCTGTTGCCGGCGTTCCGGGGGCTGGACACCCACCGGCGGGCCTTGCAGGCGGGGGTCAAGCTGGCCGGCTGCACCGTGCATGTGGTGCGCGCCCGGGTCGATGACGGGCCGATCCTGATCCAGGCGGCCGTGCCGGTCCACGACACGGACACCGAGGCCAGCCTGGCCGCCCGCATCCTGGCCCAGGAGCATGTGATCTACCCGCTGGCGGTCAAGCGCTTCGCCGCGCGGCTGGCCGGCGGGGCGCAAGCGCCGGCGTCCCCGGCACCGGTGCCTGGGGCATCCCCGGCGGTGCTGATCCATCCGGCCCCGGGTGCGGACGGGCCCGCCGGGGACTGACCGGCGGGCGGCGAAAGGCGCTTGTCTTCGCCCAGCGCTGCCCTTACGAAAGCCCGTGTCGCCCGCGCCTTAGGGTCGCGGGTGTTTGGTTTCCGGCGAATGGACGCACGACGTGGCGAGTGATCTGGCACCCATGGCTGACCCCGACGACAAGACCTCCGATGATGAGATGATGGCCGGGCGCCAGGCGTTGTGGGAGGGCTTCTTGCGGTGGAGCACCTATTCGATCGTCGCGGTCGCGTTGGTGCTGCTGATCATGGCCGGCACGCTGCTGTGAGCGGCCGCCGGGCCCGGGCTCACGGCGACCCGTCCTGAAAAAAAAAGCGCCGCCCAGGATCGGGCGGCGTTTTTGCGTTTGGGGCCGCCTTGGGCGCCGGTCAGCCAATCAGTTCGATGGCGCTGAAGAAGAAGCTGATCTCCCGGGCGGCACTCTCCGGCGAGTCCGACCCATGCACCGAGTTGGCCTCGATCGATTCGGCGAAATCCTTGCGGATGGTACCCGCATCGGCCTTGTCGGGGTTGGTGGCCCCCATCACGGCGCGGTTCTTGGCGATCGCGCCATCGCCTTCCAGCACCTGGACCACCACGGGGCCGGAGGTCATGAACGCCACCTGATCCCCATAGAACGGCCGTTCGGCATGTTCGACGTAGAACGCCTTGGCCGCCTCCTCGGACAGCAGGATCCGCTTCTGGGCGACGATGCGCAGGCCGGCCTCCTCGAACCGGGTATTGATCTTGCCGGTCAGGTTCCGGCGGGTGGCGTCGGGCTTGATGATCGAGAGCGTGCGTTCGACGGCCATGGCTGACATGCGTCCTTCGGGCTTGGGGGGTGGAACTGCGGGGTTCGGGAACCCGGGCCGGATGCCCAGGACGGGGTCGGATGGTGGCGGGCCAGCCCTGACCCCCCGATACCGCGCGGGATGTGCGCAAAAACGCGCGCCTTATAGACGACCGCACCGTGCCCCGCAACCAAGCTTCGCAAAGGGGTGCGGGCCATGGTAATCGGCGCCGGCCATGATCACCATCCAGGATCTCACCTACCGCATCGCCGGCCGGCCGCTGTTGGAGGGCGCCAGCGCGGTCATCGACCGGGGCCAGAAAATCGGCCTGGTCGGCGCGAACGGCACCGGCAAGTCCACCCTGCTGCGCCTGATCCAAGGGGCGCTGGCGCCCGACCAGGGCAGCATCACGGTGCCGCGCCGCTGGCGGGTCGGCGGCGTGGCCCAGCACGCGCCCGCGGGCGCGGAGCCGGTGCTGGCCTGGGTTCTGGCCACCGACCAGGAACGGGCCGCCCTGCTGCATGAGGCCGAAACCAGCACCGATAGCCACCGCCTGGCCGAAATCCACGACCGTCTGACCGATATCGGCGCCCATGGGGCCGAGGCACGGGCCGCCCAGGTCCTGCACGGGCTGGGCTTCGACGCGGACAGCCAGGCCCGGGCCTGCGCGGAGTTTTCCGGCGGCATGCGCGTGCGCATCGGCCTGGCCGCTGCCCTGTTCCAGGCGCCGGACCTGCTGCTGCTGGATGAGCCGACCAACCACCTGGACCTGGAATCCGCTCTGTGG
>CAYNRD010000394.1:0-2900 GCA_964399515.1 uncultured Mycobacteriaceae bacterium
ACCAGCAAATGGTCCAGCAGTGTGCGCCGGCCGGGGTGGAACAGGGTGTAGCGGGCAGCCTCGGGCACCGACTCCTCCTGCGGATACATCACCCGGTGGTTCAGCGCCGGGTTGCCGTGTTCGGACACCTCCCCCCGGATGGTCATCACCGGCACCTCGTGGCTGTCGGCGTTCAGATCCCCGCACAGCACGATGTTGGCGTCCGGCTCGGCGTCGAACAGGGTATCGATCATGATCCGCGCCTCCAGGGCGGCCCCGACCCGCTTCATGGAGCTGAGGAAGAACCCCTCCGCCCAGCCGGCGGCCGTACGCCAGCGAAAATCGGTCGGGCCTTGGCCTGGGATCGGCGTTGGCCGTTTGGACTTGAAATGCACGTTCAGTACGTGCAGCCGCAGCCCGCCGGGCGTGCGTACGCAGCAGTACAGCATCGGCCGTTCCCAGCGGATCGGGCGGGGGCCGCGCTCCTCCCGCTCGGTCACCACATTGTATTCGGGCGGCGGCGCGAATTCGTGGATCACCTCCCGCGCGTGCTCGAACACCCAATCGGCCGGGATCAGGGTGACCAGGTTGCGGAACCGCTCCACGTCCCGGCCATTGGCCAGCAGGGTCGAGCGCATCTGGTGGGCTTCATAGCGGGTGCCGGCCAGCACAGTCTTCAGCGCCCGCAACCCCCGGGGGCCGTCCGGCTCATCCTGGCCGTGGACCTCCTGCAGGCACAGGATATCCGCGTTCAGCCGCGCCAGCATCGGGCGCAACACCGCCACCCGGTCTTCGAAGCTGGGGTCGTTGCGCCCCGGCGGCGCGTCATCCAGGTTTTCCACATTGAAGGTCGCGATGCGCATGGCGGTCCCCCCCTTTGGGCGCGCGGTCGATCCCGCGCCCAAGGTGCGCGTGCCGGGGGGGCCGCGCAACATTTACAACTTTGCTTGAATGCCGGGCTTAGGCCTGTGCCCAGGCCGCGATCGCGACCACGGCCAGCATGGCGGCGGCCATGGCTGCGTTGATCGCGCTGTGGTCCGACGGGGACATGTCCAGCCGGTGCAGGCTGACCCCCGCATACAGCCACACCAGATGCAGCGGGATCCAGAGGGCATTGTAGATCAAAAGCTTGACCGTGATTTCGAAGGTGAAATCATCCGGCGCGAAATTGAAGCCGTTGAACAGGGTGCTGGCCACCACATAGGCCTTGGGGTTCAGGCAATTGAGGATCAGCCCGCCGAAAAACCCGGGCGCCGTGTCGGGGGAGATGAAGGCCAGTTTCGAGCCCGCGAGCGCGATCTTCAGCGCCAGGTAGAGCAGATAGGCCGCCGACAGCCAGACCAGCACCGTGCGCAGCGCCGGCACGGACAGCAGGATCGCCGCCAGCCCGGAGATGACCAGCCCATTGGCGACATTGGTGCCGCAGCACAGCCCGGCGATATAGGCAAAGCCGGGCCGGGCGCCATAGGCGGCGCCGACCCCGGCGGTGGACAACACCCCGGGGCCCGGCGTGATGATCAGGCCGAACACGGCGGCGGCGAACAGCAGCACCCGGTCAGCCCAGCTTCAGGTCCGGCAGGGGAATGAACTCATCCTCGTCGCCCGGCGGCAGGCGGAACGGCCCGCCCTCGAAATCCGCCGCCCGCCAGGCCGCCTTGGCGGCGTTCAGCTTCTCCCGGCTGGAGGAGACGAAATTCCACCAAATGTGCCGCGGCCCCTCCAGGGTGGCACCGCCCAACAGCAGCAGCCTGGCCCCAGCCTCGGCCCCGGTCACCGTGATCCGGTCGCCGGGGCGGAACACCATCATCCGCCCGGCCTCGAACCGGTCCTGGGCGATCTCCACGGCACCCTCCAGCACATACAGCCCGCGATCCTCATGGTCGTCGGGCAAGGGCAGCTTGGCGCCAGCGGCCAGGGCGACATCCGCATACACCATCTCGCTGGACACGGTCACCGGCGACCGCGCGCCGTATGCGTGGCCCAGGATCAGTCGGACCTCGGCGCCGCCGTTCTGGATCAGCGGCAGCGCCTGTCGGCCGGCATGCTCGAAACGCGGCGGCGTGTCTTCCGCGTCGGCGGGCAGGGCCACCCAGGTCTGCACGCCGAACAGGCCGTGGGGGGTCGCGCGGGTCTCGGCGCTGGTCCGCTCCGAATGGGTGATGCCCGCCCCCGCCGTCATCCAGTTGACCTCGCCCGGGGTGATCATCTGGTCGGTGCCCAGGCTGTCCCGGTGCTGGAATTCGCCGCGCAGCAGGTAGGTCACCGTTGCCAGGCCGATATGGGGGTGCGGGCGAACGTCGATGCCATCCCCGGTCACGAAGTCGGCCGGCCCCATCTGGTCTAAGAAGATGAACGGCCCGACCATCTGCCGGCCCGGCGCCGGCAGCGCCCGCCGCACCGAAAAGCCGCCGATATCCCGGCTGCGCGGGATGATCAGCGTGTCCAGCGCGCCGGCGGTCTGGGGGTTGCTTGGGTCCGGGCAGGAACGCCAGCTCATCTCAGGTCCCTTTCCAACGGGGCATCAGGCCCGGCCATGGGGGGCAGCCCAATCCAGGCCGGCGGGCCCCAGGGGGACGATGCCATGGGGATTGCGCGTTTCGCTTGGTGAAAAATACCCGCGCTTGTAAATGTCGAACGCGACCGTTTCCGCCACGCCGGGGTGCTGGTACAGGTCCCGGGCGTACGCCCACAGGCTGGGGTGGTCGATCAGCCGGCGCCAGTTGCACTTGAACGCGCCGACATAGGCAACGTCGAAGCGGGCCAGGGTCGGCAGGGTCCGCCAATCGGCCTCGGTCGGCGCGTCGGTGCCCAGCAGGTACCGGGTGCGGGACAACTGCTCCTCCAACGCGTCCAGGCAAGCGATCACGTCCCGCGCCGCTTCGTCATAGGCGGCCTGGGTGGGCGCGAAGCCGGCCCGGTAG
>CAYNRD010000395.1:0-2897 GCA_964399515.1 uncultured Mycobacteriaceae bacterium
TCCAGCCGGTCTATGTGGGTGACGTCGCCGACGCGGCCGTCGCCGCCCTGGGCCTGGACTACGCGGCGGTCAAGATCTATGAGCTGGGCGGGCCGGAGGTGCTGAGCTTCCGGGAGTGTTTGGAGCGGATGCTGGCGGTCACCCACCAGAAGGCCCGGCTGCTGCCCCTGCCCTTCGCGGTCGCCAGCGCCCAGGCGGCGGTGCTGGGCCTGCTGCCCAAGCCCCTGTTGACGCTCGACCAGGTTGAGAACCTGAAGGTGGACAATGTGGTGGCACCCGACGCCCTGGGCTTCACGGATCTGGGTGTGACGCCGACCGGCCTGGACGTGATCCTGCCCACCTATCTGGACCAGTATCGGCCCGGCGGCCGCTTTGGCGCCTGGCGGGACAAGAGCTCGGCGCGCTGATCAGCCCAGCGCGGTGGCCAGGGCCGGCAGGCTGAAGTCCAGCCGGTAATCGACCCCCGAATGGCCGTCGGGGAATTCCTGATGGCTGTGGTCCACGCCCAGGGCCCGCAGCCGGCGGGCCAGGATCCGGGCGCCGAAATGCAGGAAATACTCATCCCGGTCGCCGCAATCGATCC
This sequence comes from uncultured Mycobacteriaceae bacterium, assembly GCA_964399515.1. Taxonomy (GTDB): domain Bacteria; phylum Pseudomonadota; class Alphaproteobacteria; order DSM-16000; family Inquilinaceae; genus CAYNRD01. The sequence continues at coordinate 584 of CAYNRD010000395.1, forward strand.
ACAGCCGTTTCAGCGCGCCAAGCCGCGCCAGCCGCCCATCGGGCATGCGCACCGGGTCATGGGCCAGCCAGGCACCCCAGCGGTCGGGGATCCATTCGGCCGTATCCAGGGTCACCGGCAGGCGCAGGCCCAACGGCTCCGGCCCGGCGGGGTCGGGGGCGGGGTCGTAGCTGGCCGCCATGGCCAGGGTCATCAGCGTCGGGATGTCCCGGCCGCGCGGCTTGGCCGCCGCCGCCATCCGGTCCAGGAACGGGGTGATGCCACCCTCCTGGGCCAAGCTCATCACCGTCGCCGGCAGGTCCCGGCCATAGCACCACTCAAACCCCATATCGCCCGAATGGCAGGCGCAGGCCGCCCACACCTCCGGCGCCGACAGGGCGTTGACCAGCGCGCCATAGCCGCCCGACGAATGGCCGAACAGCCCCCGCCGGCCGTCCCCGCCGCAGCCATAGCGCGCCTCCAGCGCCCCGATCAGGTCCCGGGCCAGGAACCGGGGCCAATCCCCGAACACGGGCGAGGCGACATACTGGTTGCCGCCCAGCCGGTTGAACCCGTCGGGCATGGCCACCACCACCGGCGGCAGCGCGCCCTGGGCCGAAAGCCGGTCCAGCCGTTCGACCAGGGTTTCGCCGAACCCCTTCCAGCCGGCATGGGCCAGCCCGGAACTGGTGTAGGCGGCCAGGTCCACCAGCAGTGGCAGCCCCGCGCCGTCCGCGCCGGCCGGCCGCCACACCGCCACCGTGACCCGGGCGGGCAGGCCCAGGCGATTGCCGGCCAGGGCCGGTGCCGGCACCTCCAGGGTTTCGACCGTCCCGCGCGGGGTGTTGGGGTCCTTGTACATCGCCGTCATAGATAGAGGATCGCCAACAGGATACCGCCCAGCAGCACCCGATAGGCCACGAATATGCCGAAACCGGCCCGTTCCAGCCAGGCCATCATCAGCTTGATCGCCGCGAGCGCCGCCAGGAACGACAGCACCAGGGCGACCACCGCGTCCAGCCCCAGCCGGACATCGCCGGCGCGGATCAAGTCGAGGCCGGCCAAGAGCCCGGCAACCCCGATCAGCGGGATCGACAGCAGCAGGGAAAACCGCGCCGCCTCGGTCCGGCCCATGGCCAGGAACCGGCCGGCGGTCATGGTGATGCCGGACCGGCTGGTGCCCGGGATCAGCGCCAGGGCCTGGAACAGCCCGATGATCAGGGCGTCCCGATAGCCCAAATCCTCCAGCCGCCGGCGGGCCGGCAGCCGGTCGGCCAGCCACAGCAGCAGCCCGAAGCCGATCGTGGCCCAGGCGATCACGGCGGTGGTGGCGTCCTGCCAGTCCTCGGCCCGGAACAGATCGACCGCGTAGCGCAGGATGACGCCGCCGGCGATCACCGCCGGCACCGTGGCCAGGGCCACCATCACGGCCAGCTTGGCGTCGAAGCCGCGTCGGCCGCGGACCACGCCCACGGTGCCGGCCGCCAGTTGGCCCACATCCCGGCGAAAATACACAACCACCGCCCCCAGCGTGCCGACATGGACCATGACATCGATGACCAGCCCCTGGTCCGGCCAGCCGGTGACCACGGAGATCAGGGCCAAATGCCCGGATGAGCTGATCGGCAGGAATTCGGTCAGCCCCTGGACCAGGGCGATGACGATCAGGTGGCTGAGCAGCACGGTCGGGCGGATCCGGATTGTGGGCGGTCTGGGCCCCTGTGCCCTAGCATCCGGCCGGGGCGGGCGCCAGCGATGGCATTAGGTCCGTTTTCGGACTTAATATCGCGCTTGCGGCCCGTGTTTGAATGAAAACGACTCTCACCCAGGGTTGTTCAGAGGATATTAGGTCAGCCTCTGTTGCCTATCCAGCACTTCTCCCTTGTTGGGGCAGGGACTTAAGGGTATACGGCCGCTCCCGTCCGGGCCTTTATGCCCGTGCGCCGCCGTCGTCGTGCCCGGCACAGTCCGGGACGTGGCGAAACCGTGAGGGAGCGAGGCCATGGCCCAGCGCATGCTGAAATTCACCAACACCGACGCCGCCATGCCGGACAAGCGCCCGGCTGACGACCGCGCCCGGGACTTCGGTGAGATCTACGGCGAATACGCCCGCCAGAAGGCCGAGGAGCAATCGGCGCGCTGTTCCCAGTGCGGGGTGCCGTTTTGCCAGGTGCATTGCCCCTTGCACAACAACATCCCGGACTGGCTGATGCTGACCGCCGAGGGGCGCCTGGAAGAGGCCTATGAGGTGTCCTCGGCGACCAATTCCATGCCGGAGATCTGCGGCCGGATCTGCCCCCAGGACCGCCTGTGCGAGGGCAATTGCGTGATCGAG
>CAYNRD010000396.1:0-276 GCA_964399515.1 uncultured Mycobacteriaceae bacterium
CAATCGATTGGTTGTTCGCTTGGAGCTTAGGCCAGGGCTGCGCATGCCCCCCGGTGTTACGCCGTGATCCGGGGGTATGCCGTCCGCTTTAGATGAAGTTCACCAGGGTCAACAGGCGGGATTCGCCTGTCACCGTGAAGGAGGCGTTCAGCGCATCCTGGATGGCGGTGAAGTCAAACAGCGCATCATCCACATCGGTGGCTTCGAAATCGCCCAGCTGGATTTGGGCCAGGATTTGGGCATCGTCCAGCAGGGCCTGCCGTTCGGCCAAATCCG
>CAYNRD010000396.1:286-2891 GCA_964399515.1 uncultured Mycobacteriaceae bacterium
AACATCCTATTGATCTTCGCCGCGATTGGCGCGATCGAGCGGCTGACAATGGCCCGCTTCACGCGCGGCCAGACCCTCGCCATCAAGTCCAAGGAGTTCATCGAAGCGGCAAGGGCTGCCGGTGTTTCGCGCGCGTGCAGTGAGCGCGATGATGGCGTTGATCCCGGGCTGGCGTGGCGTGCCGGTGGCAACGTCGGCCGGGGTGCCGACCGTCGCCAGGCGGATGTTCTCCGCGGCGATCGAGGACAGGTTCAGATAACTGTCCGCGGTCTCGTCCTCGAAGGTGACATTGTCGGTGCCGTCGACCGGCACGAAGGCCAAGGTCGCCAGGCCCGCCAAGTATTCCCGGATCGGCTCCTCGAAGGCGGTCGGCAGCGGGTCGGCGCGCAAACTGTCGTCGATCAGCGGTCCGGCCTGGGGTGTGCCGCCCTGGTAGAACGGCAGCAGGTTGTCGGGCGCCGTTTCCAGGGGGGCCGGCAAATCGGGTGGCACCTCCCGCCCGGTCGGGTCGCCGGCGTCGAAGTAATCCCGGATCACCTGGATGATCTCTTCCACCGTCTCCGGGCCTTCGGCCGGCCCTGGGGTTGGGCCCTGGGGCGGCAGGTCCGGGTCATTGGCCGGCACATTCAGTTGTGCCGTGATCGCCGCCTCCAGATCGTCGAAGTCGATCACCGCCGGCTGGCCGCTTTCGCTGCCGGCGAAGATGAACTCGCCCGCGAAGCTGGCGTTCAGCTCGTTCAAGACGTTTTCCAGCTCGATCCGGGCCAGCTGTTGTAGTTGCACCGGCGTGGTGGTGCCGGTGGAGATGCCAAGCTGGGTGGTGCGCACATCCTGGCCGGCCAGATCCAACTGGATCAGCGCCTGTTCGGTGCGCAAGGCCCGGCTTTCCAACAGGCTGACCGAGGAGGAGAACTGGTCGATGCGGGACAGCTCCGTGCGCAGGTCGACGATCGAGGCGCCGGCGGTGGGATCGTAATCGCCGAAGCTGTCGCCGATCCGGCCCGTGGCGATCTGCAGGTTCAGTTCCGCCGCTTCGGCTTGCAGGCTGGAAAACGTGTTCACCAGGATGGTGTTTTGGGACAGGCTGTTGATGATGGTCATCGTTTGGGTGCCTTATGACGGGCCGGCCATCGCGCTTAGACGATGCCCAGCAGTTCGTCGAACAGTTCCTGAACGGTCTGCAAGACCCGGGCCGAAGCCGAAAAAATGTTCTGGTGGAAGATCAAAAGCGCCAGTTCCTCGTCGATGTTGACGTCGGAGACCGCCCCGATCTGACCCAGCAGAAAGTCGGTTTCGGCATTGGCCACGTCCAAGTCCCGCTGCAAATCGCCGACCACCGCCCCCACATTGGCGGAAAACTCGGTCGCGGCATCGGCCAGCGTGCCCAGTTCCGGCAAGCCGGAGGAGGAGGTGGTGGCGCTGGAGCCCTCATTCACCGCGAAGGCAAAGGTCTCGAACAACACATCGTTGGCGCGCACCAGGTTTTCGGTCTGGGCGTTGCCGGTCACCCCGGGCCCGCGCAGCACCTCGGGGTCGGCCGCGATCACCGGGTTGACCTGGATGGACCCGGACAGGCCGTCGATCACCGGCGGGTCGGTGGTGGTCAGGCTGGCCAGGAAGTCGAACGGCACGCCCGCACCCGCCGTGGTGATCTGAAGCTGGCCGCCCGGCACCGTCGTGGCGGTGAAGTCCCCGCCCAAGGCGTTGATGGCGATCGCCAGTTGCGCGGACAAGTCATCGGGGCTGGGCTCTGACAACAGCTGGGGGTCGACCTCAAGGGTCAAGGATTGCGGGCCCGAGGGGCCGACGATGCGCAACTCGATCTGGTCGGGCTGCACCACCCGGGCGCTGCCGTTCTCCAGGCCCGGAAAATCATTCAGGTCCAGGGTGACGGCATTGCCGGTCGAGCTTTGGCTGTCGATGACGGTCGGTTCCGCCTGGATGCGGGTGGTCTCCGACGCGGCGTCGATTTGAAAACTGGGGGAGATGCTGCTGGGCGTGCTGTTGGACGCACCGCCGAAGCTGAACAGCGGCACGCCGGGGCCGTCATAATCCCCTTCGGAGATGGTCAATTGCACCTGCAGATTGGCGCCCGCGGCCGGGTCCAGGAACAGTGCGTCGTCGTCAACCGCGACCGGCGCCGTGCCCAGGGCCGTGGCGCCGCCGATGCCGGCCCCCAGCGCCGCCAGCAGGCTGGCCGATGTGGTTAGGCCATCGGTCGTGACTTCGGTCTGGAAGAGGTCACCACTGACCGTGTCGGTCAGGGTCAGCTGCACGGTCCGTCCCGCCGGGATCTGCAAGTCGCCCTGGCTGTTGCTGGGGAAGGTGCCGTTCAGGTCCAAAAGCACCGGCTGGTCGACGCCCGCCGGCTGGACCGCCGGGATGGTTTGCGTGATGTCCTGCAGGATCAGCGGCTGGCTGACCGTGAAGGTCTCGTTCGCCGCCCCTTCCAGGGTGATCCGGGGCGGGGTGCCGGTGACGCCCGCCGTGATGGTGCTGGCGGAAATCGGCCCGCCCACATTGACCACCGTGACATTGGGGTCCAGGGGGGCGTTCGGGGCGGTGGGCGGGGGTGCTGGGGCGGCGCCGCTGCCGTCGGCCTGGT
>CAYNRD010000397.1:0-2879 GCA_964399515.1 uncultured Mycobacteriaceae bacterium
AAACGGCACCCTGGCCCATGTCTGGTTCGACCGGCCCCGGATCCTGACCTGGATCGCCTCGGTCCTGGAATACAACGCCTATGGCGGACGGTTCACCCCCTGGACCCTGGATCAGGGAAGCGTCACCCAGGAATTCGTCTCCTTCCGGATGGGGGGGTATTTCGGCATTTGGGTGATCATCAACCTGGTGGCGTTCGTGGCCCTGCTGCGCCACGCGCCCCCCCGGCTGGCGCTGGCCGCCGGCCTGGGCTTCGCGGCGCTGACCGTGATGACCGCCATCCTGCCGGCATCCCATGAGCTGCGCTATTACATGTATTGGATCATGGCCCTGATCCTGCTGAACCTGATGCTGGCCCACCGGCCGGGGCTGAGCCGCCGCCCCGATCATACGGCCCAGGTGGCCCGGATGTACGGGCTGGCCACCCTGATTTGCCTGACCAGCGTGGTGTTGATCAGCGGTGCCATGTACCTGCGGCCCCAGGCCGAGTTCGCGCGGGTCCTGGCGGCGCAAACCGACGATGCGGTCTTGGCCAGCCTGGCCGACGGGCGCCGGAATTGCCTGGGCGTCGAGACCGACCCGTTCGGCTTCCTGTACGCGGATTTCCTGCATCCGGGCCGGGATTACAGCCTGTTCGTGGGCTTCGAGGGGGAGGCGGCCTTTGCCGCCTGCCGGGCGGACCAGCCCTAGATGCGGTAGCCGTGATGGATGGCGGCGATGCCGCCGGTCAGGTTTTCCCAGCTGACCCGGGCAAGCCCGGCCCGCTCCATCCGGCGGGCCAGGGTCGGCTGGTCTGGATGCTTGCGGATGCTGTCGACCAGATACCGGTAGCTGTCGCGGTCCTTGGCCACCCGCTGGCCCAGGCGCGGGATCACAAGGTCCGAATAGGCTTCATACAGCCGGCGAAACCCCCGGTTCGGCACCCGGGAGAACTCCAGGCAGAAAAAACGCCCGCCCGGCCGCAGCACCCGCCGTGCCTCGGCCAGGGCCACGTCGATGCGGGTGACGTTGCGCAAGCCAAAGCTGATTGTGTAGGCGTCCACCGAGGCGTCGGGCAGGGGCAGCGTCTCGGCGTTGCCGACCACGAAATCGATCCGCCCCTGGCCCAGCCCACCGGCCCGGCCCCGGTCCAAGGCCCGGTCCCGGCCAACCTCGACCATGTCCGCGCTCAGGTCGCAGATCAACACCGCCAGGCCGCCCCCCTCGGCCGGCGCGGGCCCGGCCCGGTCCAGCAGGCGGAAGGCGATGTCGCCAGTCCCGCCCGCGACGTCCAGGATCACCTCGCCATGGCGGGGCCGCACCCTGTCGATCAGCCGCCGCTTCCACACTCGGTGCATGCCGCCGCTCATCAGATCGTTCATCACGTCATAGCGGCGGGCCACCTGGTGGAAGACGCCGCGCACGCGCCGGGTTTTCTCCTCCGGCGTGACGCGGGTCTGGCCGAACCACAGGCGTTCGGGATTGGGTTCGGCGGCGGGTTCGGGCGCGGGATCTGTCATGGCCGGCACCCTGGCGGCCGCGGCGGGCGTTGGCAAGCGGGCAGAGCGCCGCTATACGCTCGCCGTCCATGCCTGAACTGCCCGAAGTGGAAACCGTCGCACGCGGTCTGGCCCTCCGCCTGGAGGGGCGGGTGCTGGCCCGCGTCGATCAGCACCGGCCCGATCTGCGCTTTCCCCTGCCCGACCGCTTCGCCCAGCGGCTGGTCGGGCGGCGGGTCGCCGCGATTGGGCGGCGGGCGAAGTACTTGGTGATCCGCCTGGACGACGGCATGGTGGTGCTGGGGCATCTGGGCATGTCGGGCCGGATGGTGATCACCGAGGTCAGGCCGCCGCCGCCGCCGGGGACGGACCCGGCCCTGGCCAAGCATGACCATCTGGTCTGGTGGACGGCGGACGGCGCCCGGGTGGCGTTCAACGACCCGCGCCGGTTCGGATCCTTCGATCTGGTGTCCGACAATCACCTGGGCAGCCACCCGGCCCTCAAGGATCTGGGGCCCGAACCCCTGTCGGACGCCTTCGGGCCAGAGCACCTGACCGCCGCCTTCGCCGGCCGGCGGGCACCGGTCAAGGCGCTGTTGCTGGACCAGCGGCTGGTCGCGGGCTTGGGCAACATCTATGTGTGCGAGGCGCTGTTCGCCGCCGGCATTTCCCCCCTGCGCCCGGCCGGGGCCGTGGACCGCGCCGCCGCCGGCCGGCTGGCCGCGGCGATCAAGGCGGTGCTGGAAAAGGCGATCGCCGCTGGCGGCTCCAGCTTGCGGGACTATGTCCAGGCCGATGGGGCGTTGGGCTATTTCCAGCATGCCTGGGCGGTCTATGGGCGGGAGGGGCAAGCCTGCCCTCACTGTGTCGATGACAGGGCTGGGGCCTGCGGCATCCGCCGGATCGTGCAATCGAACCGGTCGAGCTTTTATTGCCCCAAACACCAGACCTGACCTGGGGTGGGGCGACGCCGGGACTGGAATTCAACCTGTCGCGGCCCCCACGAAGCGTCTATAGGGGGCTTGGCCCGGATGAGGCCGATCGGAACAGCGGAGCGGGACCATGGCTTACGACACCATCATCACCGAAAAGCGCGGCGGAGTCGGAGTGATCCAATTGAACCGGCCGAAGGCGCTGAACGCGCTGAGCACGGCGCTGTTCGATGAGCTGAACGCCGCCCTGGACAGCTTCGAGCGCGATGCGGAGGTGGGCTGCATCATCCTGCACGGCAGCGAAAAAGCCTTCGCCGCCGGGGCCGACATCAAGGAAATCCAATCCAAGGATTACATGGACGCCTATCTGGGCGATCTGATCGGCAATTGGGAACACATCACCACCATCCGCAAGCCCGTGATCGGGGCGGTGGCCGGGTATGCCCTGGGCGGCGGCTGCGAGCTGGCCAT
>CAYNRD010000398.1:0-2878 GCA_964399515.1 uncultured Mycobacteriaceae bacterium
GGCCTGGTCATGGGCGCGGCGTTGCAGCTCAAGCACCTTCTTCTGGATGCCGGGCAGGCCGATGCCGGAAATCCTGGACGGCATGGCGGGGAAAAACTCCGCCACCATGGACCGGCTGAGGCCGACCGCCTCGAAATTGCAGCCGCCCCGGTAGCTGGAGATGATCGAGATGCCCATCTTGGACATGATCTTCAGCAAGCCGTCATCGACCGCCTTGGTGTAGCGCTTCAGGCACTCTTCCAAGGGCCGGTCGCCGAACAGGCCGCGCTTGTGGCGGTCGGCGATCGCCTCCTGGGCCAGATAGGCGTTGACCGTGGTGGCGCCGACGCCGATCAGCACCGCGAAGTAGTGTACGTCCAGGCATTCCATGGACCGCACGTTCAGGCTGGTGAAGGTCCGCAGGTGCTGCTTGATCAGATGGGTGTGGACAGCACCGGTGGTCAGGATCATCGGCATCGCCACCCGCTCGGCCGAGGCGTGTTCATCGGTCAGGATGATGTGGGTGGCCCCGCCGCGTACGGCATCGTCGGTCTCCAAGCAGACCCGTCGGATCGCGTCCCGAAGGGCCGTGTCGCCGCCGTCGATGGCAAAGGTGCAGTCAATCTCCACCGCCGTGTCGGCCATGTAGGCGCGCATGGCCCGGTACTCCCCGGTGGTCAGCACCGGGCTGTCCAGCTGCAGCAGGTCGCACTGGCTCTTGTCCTCGCTCAGCACGTTGCCCAGATTGCCCAGCCGGGTGCGCAGGCTCATCACCCGCCGCTCCCGCAGACTGTCGATCGGCGGGTTGGTCACCTGGCTGAAGTTCTGCCGGAAGAAGTGATGCAGGCCCCGGTGCCGGTCGCTGAGCACGGCCAGGGGCGTGTCGTCACCCATGGAGCCGACCGCCTCCTTGGCGTCCTCGACCATGGGGTGCAGGATCAGTTCCAGATCCTCCATGGTGATGCCGGACGCCACCTGGCGGTGGCGCTGCTCGGCCCTAGTCTGGATTCTGGGCGCGGTCGGGTGGCCGGAGACCAGGGTGTCCAGGGCATCGGTCCGGGCCACCCAATCCTTGAACGGCTGGGAGCCGGCCAGCTGGTCCTTCAATTCGCCGTCGTGGAACAGCGTGCCGGTGTCCAGATTGACCGCGATCATCTGGCCGGGGCCCAGCCGGCCCTTTTCCACCACATTGCCTTCGGGGATGCGCACCATGCCGGTTTCCGCGCCCGCGATCAGCAGGCCGGCCTTGCCGCCGGTGACCGCATAGCGCATGGGCCTGAGGCCGTTCCGGTCCATGCCGGCCAAGACCCAGCGCCCGCCATAGGCGGCGATCGCCGCCGGGCCGTCCCAGGGCTCCATGACCGCGTTGGCGTAGGAAATCAGCGCCCGATGGCTGGCGGGGATCCGCTTGTTGGCCAGCGCCGCTTCGGGGATCAGCATCTGCTTGACCATCGGCGCCTCCCGGCCGGCGCGGACCATCAACTCGAACACCGCATCCAAGGCGGCCGAATCCGAACTGCCCGATTGGATGATCGGCTTGATGTCGTCGACATGGTCGCCCAGCGTCTCGTGGGCCAGTTTCGGCTCATGGGCGCGCATCCAGTTGATGTTGCCCTTGATGGTGTTGATTTCACCGTTGTGGGCCAGCATCCGGAACGGCTGTGCCAGGCTCCAGGTCGGGAAGGTGTTGGTGGAATAGCGTTGGTGGTACAGCGCAAAGCGGCTTTCGAACCGGTCATCGTTCAGATCCGGGTAGAAAGCGGTCAGCTGTTCGGCCAGGAACATGCCCTTGTAGATCACCGACCGGGCCGACAAAGAACAGACGTAGAAGTCGGTGATCGCGTCCGCGCGTACGGCCTTCTCGATCCGGCGGCGGATGACGTACAGGTCCCGCTCCACGGCGGCGATGTCCCGGCCCTGCCGGCAACCCAGCATGATCTGCTCGATCTCCGGACGGGCGGCATTGGCTTTCTCCCCGATCACGGAGATGTCGATCGGCACCTGGCGCCAGCCATAGATGTCGAAGCCGAATTTCAGGATTTCGGTTTCCACAATGCAGCGACAGCGCTCCTGGGCCTCGAAGTCGGTCCGGGGCAGGAAGATCATGCCCACGCCCATCGGGCCGTCCAGCACCTCATGGCCGGTGGCGATCACCTGCTCCTCGAAGAAGGCGCGCGGGATTTCCACATGAATGCCGGCCCCATCGCCGGTCTTGCCGTCGGCATCGACCGCCCCCCGGTGCCAGATGGCCCCCAAGGCCTCGATGGCCGCCAGCACCACGTCGCGCCGGGGCTGGCCGTTCAGGGAGGCCACGAAGCCGACCCCGCAGGCATCGTGCTCCTCGTTGGGGTCATAGGCATGGGCGGCCTCAAGCCGCCGCCGGTTCTCGCGGTCGGTAAGCGTCATGGGTATGCCTCCGTCTCTGCCGTTATTCGGCGGCCATGCGAGGAACGGTTTCGCCCCTGGCCCTTTGGGTCAGATAGTCATGGATCGCGGCGGCGGCGTCCTGGCCGTCCTTGACTCCCCAGACCACCAGGGAGGCGCCGCGCACGATGTCACCGGCGGCGAACACGCCGTCCAGCTTGGTCATCATGGTCCGCCAGCTGATCCGCACGGTGCCCCAGCGGCTGACCGGCAGGTCCGGGCAGTCGAACAGGCCCGGCAGGTCCTCGGGCTCGAAGCCGAGCGCCATGATTGCCAGATCGGCGTCCAGCCGTTCCGAGGCCCCCTCGATCGGCACCGGCTGCTGCCGGCCGGAGGCGTCGGGCGGCCCAAGGCGCATGGGTGTGATCTGCACGGCCGAGACCCGGCCCTCGCCATGGAAGGCCTCGGGCAGGGCCTGCCAGACGACCGCGACCCCCTCCTCCTCGGCGTTGGCGCCCTCGCGCTTGGAGCCTGG
>CAYNRD010000399.1:0-2870 GCA_964399515.1 uncultured Mycobacteriaceae bacterium
GTGTACCCGACGTTCGGATTAGACTACCCCTGTATCACCCCCGGTCCCGAAAGCACGGCATGACCTTGGTCGGCAGTTGGCCCGAACACCAGACCGCCCCGGCGCCCGCGCCCGGCCAAGCGATCACGCTGGCGGCGTTCCTGGGCGTGGGCGCGCTCTATTTCGCCTGTGCGTGGTTTGGCATTCACCTGGCCTCCCTGCCGAACAATCCGCTGACCCTGATCTGGCTGCCCTCGGGGGTTGGGGTGCTGGCGTGCCTGTATTTCGGGCTCAGGATCTGGCCGGCGTTCCTGATCGGCTCCCTGGCCGCCAATTCCCCGTTCCTGTTCGACCCCACGGCGGCGGCCCCGATCGTGAAAATGCTGTCCTACGGGCTGGGCTCGGCCGCCATCGATGCCGCGCAGCCGGTCTTGGCGACGCTGATTTTCCGGCGCCTGGGCTGGCAAGACTGGTTCAAGACCGCGTCGGGGCTGGCCCGGTTCGTGACGGCGGGGTGCCTGCTGCCCTCGGCGGTGACCGTGGCCGGGCTGGTCGGCCTGTTGCTGGGCGGCGGGTATCTGGACGATCGCGGCCCGCCCTTGACCGCGTTCGGGTCCACCTGGGCGGCGATCACCCTGGCCGACGCCATGGGCATCTTCCTGGTGGTGGGCGTTGGTGCCCAATGGCTGCTGGGCGAGACGGCGCCGGGCCGAAGGCGGGCCGGGGCGCTGCACTGGGCGGTGGCGGCCGGTGTGGTCGGCTGCGTGGTCGCGGCCTCCGCCGCACTGCTGGAGCCGTTGATCTACACGCTGATCCCCATCCTGATCAGCGTCATGGCCCGGCTTGGCAGCCGTGCGACCATGGCGCTGTTCGGCGCCATGCAGCTGTCCTTGGTCGCGCTGACCGCCCAGGGTGTCGGGGCGTTCGCGGGGCCGGGGCCGTGGCTTTCGGTGGCGAGCGTGCTGTTGTTCACCTTCGCCACCGGCTTCACCCTCTTGGCGGTGGCGGCCAATCAGGGCCAGGTCAACCGGCTGAACAGCCGCCTGACCACGGAGATCGACGCCCGCACCCAGGAGCTGCGCCGGGCCAATGAGAGTCTGCGCATCCTGGCCAACACCGACGAGCTGACCGGCATGATCAACCGCCGCCGGTTCCTGGCTGAAGCCCAACAATGCCTGAACACGCCAAGCCAACGGCCGGTGGCGATCCTGTTGATCGACCTGGACCGGTTTAAATCCATCAACGACACCCACGGCCATGACGCGGGCGACGAGGCGATCCGGGTCGCGGGCCGGGTCTGCGCCAATGCCCTGGCCGGGCGCACGGAGATCGTCGCCCGCTACGGGGGTGAGGAGTTCGCCGTGGTGCTGCCGCGCACGGACGCCCAAGGCGCCATGGCGCTGGCCGAACGGGTCCGGGAACGGATCGCGGCCGAGACGTTCCGCTATGAGGGCCACCGAATCTCCCTGACCGCGTCGGTTGGGGTCGCCCTGGCGTCCGACACCCTGGGCGCCACCCTGAAGGCCGCGGATCGGGCGCTGTACCAGGCCAAGCGCACCGGCCGGAACCGGGTTCGCGGCCCACAGGAAATCGACGCCACGCCTTGACCGGCGGCCATCCCCTGTCGGACACCTTTGAAAACACCCGATCGTTGGGGGGAGCGTGGCGGCCATGGACCGCGCCCAAATCATCCATGACGCCTTTATCCGGCGCCTGACCGCGGGGGATTACCCGGCCCCGCGCGCGCCCAGCCTGGATTTGGCCGATGCGGGGCTGACACCCGCCGATCTGCACGGTCTGGTCCGGTCCCAGTTCCTGAGCCGGCAGCTGGACCGGCAGGCGCGCGTGCTGCAGGCGGCCGGCTTAGGGTTTTACACCATCGGCAGTGCCGGGCATGAGGGCAACGCCGCCATCGCGGCCGCGACCCGGGCCGATGACATGGCGTTCCTGCATTACCGGGACGCGGCGTTCCTGATCGAGCGGGCCCGGCGCCACCGGGGCCGAATGCCGGTGATGGATATGCTGCTCAGCTTCGTGGCCTCGGCGGAGGATCCGGTCTCCGGCGGGCGGCACAAGGTGCTGGGCGCCCATGACCTGTTGATCCCGCCCCAGACCAGCACCATCGCGTCCCACCTGCCCAAGGCGGGCGGCACGGCGTTCTCGGTCGGCCTGAGCCGACAGGTGCCGGCGGTGGCGACGGTTTTGCCTCGGGACGCCATCGTCATCGCCAGCTTCGGGGATGCCTCGGCCAACCATTCCACCGCCCAAGGGGCGTTCAACACGGCGCTTTGGACCCGCTTTCGGGGCGCGTCGATGCCGATCCTGTTCGTGTGCGAGGACAACGGCATCGGGATTTCGGTCAAGACCCCGCCCGGCTGGATCGAGGCCGGGTTCTCCGCCCGGCCCGGTCTGGCCTATCTGGATTGTGACGGGCTGGACCTGCTCGACACCCACCGGGAGGCCCGGGCCGCCGTCACCATCGCCCGGACGCAAAGGCGGCCGGTGTTCCTGCATATGCGCTGTGTCCGGCTGTACGGCCATGCCGGCTCGGACGTGCAGACCGCGTACAGGACCCAGGCCGAAATCGACCGGGAGGAGGCCGAAGACCCGCTGTTGCATTCCGCCCGCCTGGCCCATGACCATCTGGGCCTGACCGGCCGCCAGCTGATCGACGAGTATCTGGCCATCGGCGCCGAGGTGGCGGACCAGGCCCCGATCGCCGCCGGCCGGCCGAAGCTGGCCAGCCGGGGTCAGATCACCGAAAGCCTGATCCCGCCCGCCCGCACGCCGGCCGCCGCCGCCGCCCCGGCGCCCGAGGCGCGGCAAGCGCTGTTCGGCAGCGACTGGCCCCAGCGCGCCAAGCCCCAACCCATGGGCCGGCTGATCAGCTG
>CAYNRD010000400.1:0-2868 GCA_964399515.1 uncultured Mycobacteriaceae bacterium
GTGGGCGAGCGCCCAGCGCGGTGCCCGGGCCACGAAGCCCAGCCGGGCCTGCAGATCCAGCCGATCGACCTTGTAGACCACTCCGTCGATCTCATACGCCAGGTCCGCGCGCAGCGCCTGGACCCGGGCGTGATAGGCCAAGAGCCCCTCGGCACCGTCACACACCGCGGTCGGCTCGGCCAGGCGGACCCCCCACTGAGCCAGACGGATGCGGGCCTGGGCCATGGTCTCGCCCAAGGGCTCCGACACCTCCCCCCAGGCATAGGCGAAAAACCGCAGTGGCCTGGTGGCGGTGACGGCCGGGTCCTTCTGGCGCAAGGAGCCGGCGGCGGTGTTGCGGGCGTTCACATATGTCTTGTCACCGGCCTCGGCCAGGCGCGCGTTCAGGTCGGCGAACGCGGCCCGCTCCATATACACCTCCCCCCGAACCTCGACCAGGTCCGGCACCGGGGCAGGCATGGTATGTGGGATGTCGTCAAGCGTACGGGCGTTGGCGGTGACGTCTTCCCCCTCCGTGCCGTCGCCGCGGGTCGCCGCCTGGACCAGCCGGCCGTTCTCATAACGCAGGGACAGGGACAAGCCATCGATCTTGGGCTCGGCCAGAATGGCGATCTCCTCCGGCGCGGTCGGCCCCAGGAACCGCCGTATGCGCGCCAGGAACTCCCGTACGTCCTCGGCGTCGAACGCGTTGCCCAGGGACAGCATCGGCACCCGATGCCGGACCTTGGCAAACACCGTGGCCGGTGTAGCGCCCACGCGGTCGGACGGGCTGTCCTGGCGGCGGAGGGTTGGGAAGCGGGCTTCGATGGCGGTGTTGCGCTGGCGCAGCGCATCATATTCCGCATCCGTGACGATCGGCGCATCCTGGGTGTAGTAGGCGCGGTCATGGCCGGCGATCTCCCGCGCCAGGGCGGCCAGCTCATCCCGGGCCTGGTCTTCGGTCAGGGTATCGACCGGCACCCCCCGGAGCCCGGTCACCGGGCCGGCTCCAACAGGCTGTCGGCGGCGGCCCGGGCCTGGTCGGTAATTTCCGAGCCCGACAGCATGCGGGCAATCTCCTCCCGCCGCTCGGCCTCGGACAGGGTTTCGACCGTGGTCCGGGTTTGGCCGCCGGTGCTAGACTTCGCCACCCGCCAGTGCCGGGCCGCCTTGGCGGCCACCTGCGGGCTGTGGGTCACCACCACCACCTGTACCTGCTCCCCCAGCCGCGCCAGCCGCTCACCGACGGCCGCCGCCGTGGCGCCGGAGATGCCGGCATCCACCTCGTCGAAGATCAGCGTCTCGGCGCTGGCGGCGCCGGTCAGCACCACCTTGAGCGCGAGCATCACCCGGGACAACTCCCCGCCCGACGCCACCTTGTTCAAGGGACCGGCGGCGGCGCCGGGATTGGGTGCGATGGCGAACCGAACCTGGTCCCGGCCGTCCGGCCCCCAACGGTCCTCGGGCAGGGCGGTGATCTGGGTTTCGAATCGGGCCCGGTCCAACTTCAGGGGCGGCAACTCCCGCGCCAGCGCGGCGTCCAGGGCCGTGGCCGCGGCCCGGCGCCGGTCGGACAGGGCCCGGGCTGCGGCATCGAAGGCCACCCGGGCCTGGGCGACCGCCTGGTCCAGCCGGGCGATATGCCCGTCCCGGTCGCCGATTGCCTGGACCTGATCCCGGAACCGGCCCGCCAGGGCGGCCAGATCATCGACCGGGGTGTCATACTTGCGCGCGGCGGCGCGTAGGGCGAACAGGCGATCCTCCACCTCCTCCAGGCGGCTGTTGCCGGCTTCGGTATCGGCGGCCAGGCTGGCGATCTGGCCTTGGGCGTCGGCCAATTCATGGGCGACCCGGTCCAAGGTCTCCAAGATCGGCTCCAACGCGTCCCCGGCCCGGTCCAGGATCCGCATCAGCGCCTTCTGTCCGGCGGCCAGCTTGGCGTCCGCCCCGCCTTCGCCGCCCAAGCTGGCCTGGGCGGCCGCCAGGGCATCCAGCAGCTTTTCCCGCGCCATCAGCCGGGCGCGGCTGTCGGCCAGCGCCGTCTCCTCGCCCGGTTTGGGGGCCAGCTGGCCCAACTCCTCGCTGGCGTGGCGCAAATAGGCCTCGTCCCGGGCCAACCGCTCGGCCTCGGCCCGGGCGGCCTCGGCCGCGTCCCGGGCCTGCTGCAGCGCCCGCCAGGCCGTCCGTGTCGCCTCCAGGAGCGGGCCGGCGCCGGCATGCTGATCCAAAAGCGCCCGGTGGGCATTGGCGTTCAGCAGGCCCTGGCTGTCGAACTGGCCGTGCACCTCGACCAGGGTGTCGGCGATCCGCCGCGCCAGGCCGGCGGACACCGGCTGGTCATTGACATAGGCGCGGCTGCGGCCGTCGGCCGACAGGGTCCGGCGCAGCATCACCAGCCCGCCCTCGGCGTCCAGGTCCTGCTCGGCCAGCAGGGCCAGGGCCGGATGGTCGGGCGACAGGGTGAATTCCGCGGTCACGGCGGCCTTTTCGGCGCCGTGGCGGACCAGCCGCGGTTCGGCCCGGGCGCCCAGCGCCAGGCCCAGCGCATCCAGCACGATGGATTTGCCGGCACCCGTCTCCCCGGTCAGGGTGGCGAGGCCCCGGCCGAAGTCCAGCCGCAGGCGGTCGATCAGTACCACATCCCGAATGGACAGCGCCGTCAGCATGGAAGGCCGCGCGGTGGAGGCGGAAACCGGAACCTGGTTAGAATACGCTGGAAAACAGCCCGCCGAACAGCCCGTCGTCATCCTCCCCCGGGGTGTGCCCCTGGGGCTGCACGCCATCGGCGACCAGCAGGCGGTAGCTGTCCTGGTACCAGTCCGAGCCGGGATAGTTGTGGCCCAGCACCGCGGCGGTGCGCTGGGCTTCCCCGACCAGGCCGATGGACAG
>CAYNRD010000401.1:0-2867 GCA_964399515.1 uncultured Mycobacteriaceae bacterium
GTGATCTTCATCCAGGGTGCGGTCGAGCGCGGCGTGCCCGAGGCCAAGGCGGCGGAGATCTTCGAACAGGTGAACAAGTTCGCCGGCTACGGCTTCAACAAGAGCCACGCCGCTGCCTACGCCCTGATCGCCTACCAGACCGGCTATCTGAAGGCCAACCACCCGGTCGAATTCCTGGCCGCGACCATGACCCTGGATCTGGGCAACACCGACAAGCTGGCGGCCCTGAAGCAGGAATTGGCGGATATGAAGATCCCGCTGCTGGGGCCCGACATCAACAAGAGCCGGGCGCAGTTCGCGGTCGAGGCCATGGCGGACGGCCGGCTGGCGGTCCGCTACGCCCTTGGCGCGATCAAGGGCGTCGGCGCCGACGCCATGGCGCAACTGGTCGCGGCCCGGGACCGGGACGGGCCGTTCCGGGACGTGCATGACGTGTTCGAACGCCTGGATCCGCGCCAGATCAACAAGCGGATCCTGGAAAGCCTGGTCCGGGCCGGCGCCTTCGACAGCTTGCACGGGGACCGGGCCAGCCTGCTGGCCTCCTTGGAAGCGCTGATGCGCTATGCCCAGACCCAGGCCCAGGACCGGGAGCAGGGGCAGGAAAACCTGTTCGGCGGGCCGGTGGCGGGGGCCGGGCTGGAAAAGCCGCGCCTGGTGGATGTGCCGCCCTGGGACCTGTTGGAAACCCTGAAACAGGAATACGACGCGGTCGGCTTCCATTTGTCCGCCCATCCGCTGGACGGTGCCAACCTGGCCCGGTTGAGCGTCGTGCCGAGCGCGGAGGTGCGCATCCAGGCCCGGCGGGCGGCCATGGCGACCGCGGGGGAGGGCGGCGGCGAGCGCGGCCGGCGCGACCCGCGCCTGCGCATGGCCGGCGTGGTGACCGCCAAGCGCGAGATGATGACCAAGAAGGGCAAGCGCATGGCCTTCGTCACCCTGTCCGACCAGGCCGGGGATTATGATGTCACCGTGTTCGAGGAGGTGCTGGCAGCCTGCCGCCGGCACCTGGAGCCAAACGCCACCCTGGTGTTGGAGGTGGAGGTGCAAACCAAGGAGGACGACCTGCGCCTGACCGCCATGGCGATCGAACCGCTGGACCAGGCGGTCGCCAATGCCGGCGTCAAGCTGGCCATCCATGTGGAGCGGTCCGAGGCGCTGGCGTCGATCAAGCAGGCGCTGGGCCGGGCCGGGCCAGGCCGGGGGGAGATCCACCTGCACCTGCCGACCGGCCCGGGGGAGGAGATCGAACTGGTGCTGGCGGACCGGTTCGCCGTCGCCGGCCCGGAGCTGGCCGCGATCAAGGCCATCCCCGGGGTGCTGCACGTCCAAGAAATATGACGGATTCGCGACACACCCCTTGAACAAGGGCCCCGGGCTCGTGTATAGGCCCGCGACCCTGACGGCATGGCGCCGTCAAGACCTCACACGGGCATAAGCGGCCTTGGCGTGGCCAAAGGATCGCTCCGGTGCGTGCAGGCGGGGACCGCGCGGAGACGGGCGGCACACCCCCCACGCGATCGCCCGTGGCGGAACGAACCGGAAAAGGACCGTGTTTCCATGAGCCTCGCTCCCACCTTTACCATGCGCCAGCTGCTGGAAGCCGGCGTCCATTTCGGCCACCACACCCGCAGGTGGAACCCGAAAATGGCGCCGTACATCTTCGGTGTGCGCAACAACACCCACATCATCGACCTGCAGCAAACCGTGCCCATGCTGGGCCGGGCCCTGGAAGCGATCCGGGACGTGACCGCCAGCGGCGGCCGGGTGCTGTTCGTCGGCACCAAGCGCGCCGCCCAAACCCGGGTGGCGGAATGCGCCAAGCGCTGCGGCCAGTATTACGTCAACCACCGCTGGCTGGGCGGCATGCTGACCAACTGGAAGACCATTTCCCAGTCGATCAAGCGCTTGAAGGACATGGATGAGCTGTTGGGTCAGGACGAAACCGGCCTGACCAAGAAGGAAATGCTGCAGCGGACCCGGGAGATGGAAAAGCTGGACCGGGCCCTGGGCGGAATCCGGGACATGGGCGGCCTGCCGGACCTGCTGGTGATCATCGACACCAACAAGGAAAGCCTGGCGGTCCAGGAAGCCCAGAAACTGGGCATCCCGACCGTGGCGGTGGTCGATTCCAACTCGGACCCCGACGGCATCACCTTCCAGATCCCCGGCAATGACGACGCGTTGCGCGCCATCGACCTGTACTGCGACTTGTTCTCCCGGGCGGTGCTGAGCGGCCTGGAGGCGGAACTGGCCGCGACCGGCGCCGACTTGGGCGAACAGGAAACGCCGGAGCCGGAAGCCTTGCCCGATGACGCCGCCGCCGCGACGCCGGCGCCGGAGACGGCCGAGCCCGAACCCGCCGCTGCCCAGGCGTCCTGAGCCGCGGGGGGCCCCGCCCGGCCACGGGCGGCCGGGCGGGTTTTGTGAAGATCGTGTTACGGTTCTGGGTGCTGCTTGACCGGAGCCGGCCCCCGTGGTGTGCCATGCCGGCGCGAAAACGGGGCATCCCCATCTGGCCGCCCCCGGGCGCGGCCGGCCCGACGTCGCGGGCTGGCTCCGGGCCGCGGCTCCGAATTCGAAGAGGTGTGACATGGCTGTGACCGCCGCCCTGGTCAAAGAACTGCGCGAGAAAACCGGCGCCGGCATGATGGATTGCAAGAAAGCCTTGGCGGAGGCCGACGGCAACCTGGAAGCGGCCGTCGATTGGCTGCGCAAGAAGGGCCTGGCCGCCGCCGCCAAGAAGGCTGGGCGCACCGCCGCCGAAGGCCTGGTCGGCCTGACCTTCGATGGCACCCGGGCCGCGATCGTCGAGGTCAATTCGGAGACCGACTTCGTCGCCCGCAATGCCGGCTTCCAGGCCTTCGTGA
>CAYNRD010000402.1:0-2854 GCA_964399515.1 uncultured Mycobacteriaceae bacterium
CGCCCGATCTATGCCCGCACCGCCTCCTACGGGCATTTCGGCCGCGCGCCCGACAATGAGGGCGGCTTCTCCTGGGAGCGGACCGACCTGGCCGAGGGCCTCAAGCGCGCGCTGGCGTAACCGGTTTGGCCGCACCCGACCGCCGCTTTTACGGCCGCCGGGTCGGCCGCCCGCTGCGCCAGGGGCGCCAAGCGCTGCTGGAAACCCTGCTGCCGCGGTTCGCAGTGACGCTGCCCGCGGCGGGCCAAACCCTGTCGTTGGACACGCTGTTCGGCGGCGCGGTCGAAGATGTCTGGCTGGAGATCGGCTTTGGCGGCGGGGAACATCTGCTCTGGCAGGCCGATGCCAACCCCGGGATCGGCCTGATCGGCTGCGAGCCGTTCCTGAACGGCGTCGCGTCCTTGCTGGCGAGCGTGCGGGACCGGGGACTCGAGACCATCCGCATCCTGCCCGACGATGGCCGGCCGCTGTTGTGGGCGCTGCCCGGGGGCAGCCTGGGGCGGATCTTCCTGCTGTTCCCGGACCCGTGGCACAAGGCGCGCCACCACCGCCGGCGCTTCCTGCAGCCCGACACCCTGGACCGGTTCGCGGCCCTGCTGCGCCCGGGTGGAGAGTTGCGCATGGCGACCGATGATCCGGGCCTGCTGGACTGGATGCTGGCCCTGGCCCGGCCGCACCCAGCCTTCGCTTGGCGGGTCTCCGGCCCCGAGGACTGGCGTCGGCGCCCCGCCGATTGGCCCCAGACCCGCTATGAGGCCAAGCGGTTGAAGGGTCCGCCCCATTTTTTGCGCTTTGTCCGCATCTGAGCGGCGATGTCTTGGAAAGCGTTTTTTAATCAAATGTTTACCATGCTGGCCCGGGCGGATTTTGGTGGCCTTTTCCCGGATGGTTTGATAAAGAAGCAACCGTGAGGGGGTGGGGCCGAAAGAACACTGGCCCCGTTTCGGAAAATCCGGAGCAACGGCGATGACCAATTCCATTGTAACCGATCCCGCCGGTCTGGCGTCGATCGCCGCGACCACCGCCGCCAGCGGCACGGTCGCCGACCTGCAAAACACCATCGCCACCGGGCTCGCGGTCTCCAGCCCCGCCGACAACGGCGCGATCTTCGCCATATCCGAAGGGCTCAGCGGTGATATCGGCCAGCTGACCTCGGTGACCAGCAATCTGGCCTTCACCCAAGGGACGCTGGACGTGGCCGAAGCCGGCGCCACGGTGATCTCGGACGGCTTGAATTCGCTGGCGGCGCTGGCGACCGATCTGGGCAACGGGTTTCTGTCCGACAGCCAGTCTGCCTTGCTGCAGCAAAGCTTCTCGGCCCAGTTGGCCGATCTGCAAAGCTTCGCCTCGGCGGCGTCGTTCAACGGCATCAACCTGTTGGACGGCTCCAGCGCCGGCTTCAGCGTGGTGGCCGGCGTGGACGGCAGCAGTTTGAGCATCCCCGGCACCGATCTGGCTTCCGCCCTGGCGGCGATCACCGTGCCGACCTCCCCGGATGAGGCCTTGGCCTTGCTGGACCCGGACACGGGCGCGCTTGCCGCCGCCCAAGCCTCGACCGCGGAGACCTTGGGCAGCCTGGGCTCGACCGCGCAAAGCGTCGATGCCCAGCTGGCCTTCGCCAATGATCTGCTGGATGCCACCACCGTTGGCCAAGGCGCCCTGGTCGATGCCGACATCGCCGAAAGCGCCGCCGACCTGTCCGCCGCCACCGTGCAGCAGGAACTGGCCGTGATCGCCCAGGGCATCACCTCCTCCTCCGAAGCGTCGATCTTGAGCCTGTTTGAAGGGGTCAGCTGACGCCAAGCCGGGCCTCTGGCCCGGACTTGCGGGAATTCCGTTGAAGGGGCCGGAAAATCTGGTATACCACTGCAGACTGTGATGAACGCCTGATGGTATGGGCGTTTTCTGCAAGGTGGGCTGCGGCCCGCCTTTTTTGTTGCTGGGGATCGCCCGTGGGGTGCGCCCCGTCCGGAGGATGCCACGCCGGCCCATGCTGTTGACCGAACGGATCGCGGCGCTGATCGAGCCGACCCTGATCGACATGGGGTATGAGCTGGTGCGCGTGCAAAGCTCCGGCGGCCAGCGCATGGTCCTGCAGGTGATGGCCGAACGGTCCGATCGCCAACCCATGACGGTTCAGGACTGCACGGCGATCAGCCGGCAAATCTCGGCCGTGTTCGATGTCGAGGACCCGATGCCGGGGGCGTACCACCTGGAGGTATCGAGCCCGGGCATCGACCGGCCGCTGACCAAGCCCGAGCATTTTTCGCGCTTTGTCGGCCTGCCGGCCCGGATCGAGACCCGGGTGCCGGTCGACGGGCGCAAGCGGTTCAAGGGCGTGTTGGACGGCATCGAGGGCGACATGGTCCGCCTGGTTCTGGACCCGGCCGACGGCAAGGTCGGCCCGGATGAGGAGGTGATCTTGTCGGTGGCCCATGGCGATATCGCCCGGGCCAAATTGTTGGATACGGCGGCCCCCCGCGACGGGACCGGCGGTGTGGAGTGATGGGACGACGCTGAAATGGAATTGCTGCAAGTCGCCGACGCGGTGGCGCGGGAGAAAAGTATCGAGCGGGACGAGGTGCTGGAGGCCATGGAACAGGCCATCCAGAAGGCCGGCCGGTCGAAATATGGCCTGGAGCATGACATCCGGGCCCATATCGACCGCAAGAACGGCGCCATCCTGCTGCGCCGGTACGTGGAGGTGGTCGAGGAGGGCGCCGTCGAGGAGGACGCCCGGCAGATGACCCAGGCCGATGCCAAGCGCCGGGGCCGGGATTTGGAGATCGGCCAGTTCATCGTCGAGGACCTGCCGCCGATCGATTTCGGCCGCATCGCCGCGCAGACCGCCAAG
>CAYNRD010000403.1:0-2852 GCA_964399515.1 uncultured Mycobacteriaceae bacterium
AGCCCGCCCGAGGTCATCCAGCGGTTCGGCTGCTCGAAGGGGATGAACTGCGCCGCCCACATCTGGTGCTGGCCAACCTCGGTGGTGATGTAGACATCGTCCCGGTGGGCGGTGAGTTCCGCCAGGCGCTTGATGGCGTGCTGGGGCTTGATCACCGAACCCGGGGTCATGTCTTGGGTGAACTTCAGGCAGTCCCGCGCCCGCCAGCGCTCGATCTGCCGCCACCAGCGCCCCAGCGCTTCGCCATCGACCGCCGCCCGCTTGGCTTCCAAGGCCGCGATGATCCGGGCCAGCACCTCGGCGCAGTCGCCGATGATCGGCACATCGACCCGGACATTCTTGTTCACCGAGGATGGGTCGATATCGATCTGGATCTTCTTGGACTGGGGGGAGAAATCGGCCAGGCGGCCGGTCACCCGGTCATCGAACCGGGCGCCGATCGCCACCATGACGTCACAGCCATGCATGGCCAAATTGGCCTCATAGGTGCCGTGCATGCCCAGCATGCCCAGGAATTGCCGGTCCGAGGCCGGGAACGCGCCCAGACCCATCAGGGTGCTGGTGACCGGAAACCCGGTCATCCGCGCCAGTTGCCGCAATAGGTCCGACGCTTTCTGGCCGGAGTTGATCACCCCGCCACCGGTGTACAGGATCGGCCGCTTGGCGCGCAGCAGCAGATCCACCGCCTGGTCGACCGGGTCCCGGTCGGGCACCCGCCGGGGCCGGTAGGTGCGGTGGCTCACCTCCTCGGGCGCCAGATAGGGGCCTTCGGCAAACTGGACATCCTTGGGCAGGTCGATGACCACCGGACCCGGGCGGCCGCTGGTCGCCACGTGCACGGCCTCGTGCACGGTCCGGGCCAGGCTATCGACCGACTTGATCAGGTAGTTGTGCTTGGTGCAGGGCCGGGTGATGCCGGTGGTGTCGCATTCCTGGAACGCGTCATTGCCGATCAAATGGGTCGGCACCTGCCCCGTGATGCAGACCAGCGGGATCGAGTCCATCAGCGCGTCGGTCAGGCCGGTGACCGCGTTGGTGGCCCCGGGCCCCGACGTGACCAGCACCACCCCCAGCCGACCGGTCGACCGGGCATACCCTTCCGCCGCGTGCACCGCCGCCTGCTCATGCCGGACCAGGACATGGCGGATATGGTTCTGGGTGAACAGCGCGTCATAAATCGGCAGCACGGCCCCGCCGGGATAGCCGAACACGGTATCCACCCCCTGGTCGGTCAGGGCCTTCAGCAGGATTTGCGCGCCGGTCATGCCGGGCGCGCGGGCGGGGCGCGCCGGAGCGGCGTCGGTCTTGATCGCTGTTTCGGTCATCTGTCTGTTCAGCCTGTGTAACCGGCGCCGCCGGGGCCCGTCGTCCCCAGGGCCAGCCGTGAGCGGTGCCGACAAAAAAGGACCGGAAACCCGGCCCAGAACTGGGGCATAGTTATGCGCCGCGCTGCGGTGCGTCAATGGCATTTACGAATTAATGCCAAGATTTCTGGCAATAAACTTTCTGATTCTTGCGCATTTAGGGCATGGCAGGCATGCACGTTACCCAAACCAGGGGGACCGCTATGCCCCCGATAGCCATCGGGCGTCTGGTTGCGGAACCAGGTCATCTGGCGCTTGGCGTAATTGCGGGTGGCTTGCTGGGCTTGGGCCACCGCCTGGTCGAGGCTGATCTCGCCCCGCCGGGCCCGAATCAGCTCCGGCACGCCCAGGGACTTCATGGCCGGCAGCGACGGCGGCAGGTCGAGCGCCATCAGCCGATCCACCTCCTCAAGCGCCCCGCGGTCGATCATCGCCAGGAACCGGGCATCGCAGCGGGCGTACAGCGTGGCCCGGTCCGGCAGCAGCCGCACCAGCCGATAGCGAAACGGGGCGACCGGTGCCGCCGGCCCGGCCTGGAACCAGGCCAGCGACCGGCCGGTGGCGCGGATCACCTCATAGGCGCGGATCTGGCGCTGGCGGTCACCGGGCGCCAGGCGGGCCGCCATATCCGGGTCCAGGGCCGCCAAGCGGCCGTGAAACCCGTGCGGCCCCAACCGGTCCATCAGGCCCAGGGCCTCGGCCCGGACACCGGGCGGGATCGGCGGAATGGCGCTGATCCCTTCGATCAGCGCTTTCAGGTACAGGCCCGTGCCGCCGACCAGGATCGGGGTCAGGCCCGCCGCCAGGCTGTCCACGATCGCCGCCGTCGCGCGGTCGGCCCACGCAGCCGCCGAGTGGCGCTCCCCGGCCGGGACCGTGCCGTACAGAAGGTGCGGCGCCCGCCGTTCCGCCGCGGCATCGGGGCGCGCGGTCAGAATGGCCAATTCCCGATAGACCTGCATGGCGTCCGCGTTGATCACGGCACCGCCGATCGCCTCGGCCACCGCCACCGCCACGGAAGACTTGCCAGACCCGGTCGGCCCGGCGATGACCAGAACCTCCGGTCCGGTCGCACCGTCCGTGCCGTCCGATCGAGTTGAAGGACCCTTGACCATGTCCTGTGTTCTGACCCTGGTCGCCGGCCCGGGCAAGGTGCTGGCGGACCGGATCCTGGACCGGGTGCGCGGCTGGGCCGCCGCCGGCGACCTGGACCCACGCGGGCCGGTGTGGCTGTCGGCACGGCGGGCTTGCGATGTGGCGCTGTCGGGGCCTGGCGATGTGGCCGGCCTGGAGGCGGATCTGGCGGCGGCGGGGGTCGATTTCGCCCTGCAACCGGTCGTCGGACGGCGCAAGCGCCTGCTGGTCGCCGATATGGACTCCACCATCATCACCACGGAATCCTTGGATGAGCTGGCCGACCTGTGTGGGCTGGCCGAACGCATCGTGCCAATCACCCGGGCCGCGATGAACGGGGAGCTGGATTTCGAA
>CAYNRD010000404.1:0-2851 GCA_964399515.1 uncultured Mycobacteriaceae bacterium
TGCCGCCGCCGAACAGCGGCAGCACGGGGGACAGGCGCGCCAACCCGGCGAACAGGTTGAAAAACCCATCCTCTGGCCCGAACACCACCGACGGGCGCAGGATCACGGCGTCGGGGAAGGCATCGGTCACCGCCGCCTCGCCCATGGCCTTGGTGCGGGAATACTGGGACCGGGCGTCGGGGGCCGCGCCGATCGCGGAGATCTGGACGAACCGGGCGGCGCCGGCGGCCTTGGCCGCCTGGGCCACCCGCTTGGCGCCCAGGTGATGGACGGCGTCGAACCGGTTCCGGCCGCTTTCCGCCAACAGGCCGACCAGGTTGATCACCGCCTCGGCCCCCTCGACCGCCTTCGCCACCGACACATCATCGCGGATGTTGCACGCCATCGGCACCACCTGGCCGACCGCGCCGGCGGTTTTCAGGAACAGCGCCCGGTCGGGGTTGCGGCAGCCGACCTTGACCCGCCAGCCCTGGGCGGCCAACTCCCGCACGATGTAGCGGCCGACAAAGCCGGACCCGCCGATGACCGTGGCGGTCCTGGCGTCGGTGACGGAAAACGGGACGGTCATGGCGTGCACTCCGGGTTCGGAAAGCCGATCTCACGCCTTATCTAGCCCGATTGGGGGGCCACGCAAACGCTCGACGCCGTCTTGACACGGCCCGCGCCCCCGATTAAACACCCGCCCCTCATGGCCGACGGCACCGCCGCCGGCCAGGATGGCGATGGCCATCATGCCCAGATGGCGGAATTGGTAGACGCGCTAGTTTCAGGTACTAGTTCCCGAAAGGGAGTGGAAGTTCGAGTCTTCTTCTGGGCACCATTTTGCTTTCCCCTGCCGAAATCTCCTGTAACGCCTTGAAGGGCAAGGAGAAACCGGGGGTTCTAGGTTCCGGTTTCCGGTAGTGGGCCAAGTCGGGGATCGCCCGGAGGCGGCCTGGCTTCCCAGTCACCTCGCCAATGTCACGATCCTATGGGCGGACAAGGCCTGTGATGCCGCCTGGCGCCGTCGGGGTATTGAGGGCGGCCGGTGATCATATCGCGGTGAGGGGGGCGCCGGTGGCCGGCGCCTACCGCTCCGTCAGGTGGGTGAGGGCGGCGCCACTTTCATAATAGGCGGTCTTCAGGCCAGACGCCGGCTCCCGGTAGGCGGTCACGGGCGGGATCGGCAAGCGGTCCTCGCGGCCGTCCAGCAGGGCCTGGGCCACGGCGGTGCCGAACACGGTGCCGGGGCCGATGCCGCGGCCGGAATAGCCGTGCAGGACATAGCCAGCGCCGCCCCCAAGCCGGGTGATCTTGGGCAGGTGATCGGATGTCATGGCGATCTTGCCATGGCCGAACGCCTCGAACGGCTGGTCGGCCAGGGCGGGGAACAGCCGGGCCAGCTTGCGCCGGGCCCAGGCACGGTGAATGCCCGCGCCGGCGCCGGTCAGCGCGCCGACCGCGCCCAGCAACAGGCGCCCAGCCGCGTCCAGCCGGAAGGACGTCATCACCGGGTTGGTGTCCCACGCCCCCTCCCCGCCGGCCAGCACCAGACGGCGCAGATTGTCCGTCAACGGCCGGGTGGCGGCCTGGAAATAATGCACGGTCGCGTATTGGGGCGGCGCCAGCCCGGCGATGCCCCGGTGATAGGCGTTGGTGGCGACCAGCAGATGCCGGGCGGTGACCGTGCCGCCCGGCGTGTCCACCCGCCACGCCCCGCCCGCCCGCGCGACCCGCCGCACCGGGCTGTCGCCATGCAGCATCGCGCCGGCGGCACCGGCGGCCCGGGCCAGGCCCCGGCAATAGGCCAGGGGGTTGATGGTCCCGGCGCGCGGGTCGAACAGGCCGGCGCGCAGGCCCTCGGCCCCGGTGCGGTGGCTGACCTCCGCCCGCTCCAGCAGGGTCACGGGCGCGCCCCGGTCGGCCAGTTGTCGGTGCCGGCGGCGCAGCTCCGCGACGCCGCCATGGTTGGGCGCGCAGTGCAGGGTTCCGGCCCGGACCGGGTCGCAGCGGATGGCATGCCGCTCGATCAGGCCGAACACGGTCTCCGGTGCTGCCGCCAGGGCGGCGTTCAGGTGCCGGCCCGCCTCCGCGCCCAGTTGGGCCTCGATGTCCGCCGGCGGGGTCCACAGCCCGGCATTGACCAGGCCGACATTGCGGCCGGAGCCGCCATGGCCGGGCGCCTGGGCCTCCAACAGGCGGACCGACGCGCCGCGTTCGGCGGCGGCCAGCGCGGCCGCGCAGCCACTGAAGCCGCCGCCGATCACGGCCAGGTCACAGGCCGCGTCCCCGTCCAGCGGCGCGGCCGCCACGGTTTCCTGGGCGGTCGTGCGCCACAGGCTCTGCTCCGGGTCCATGGGCCGGCCCCCCTCGCCAAATCGGGTCCAATGCAATAAGACGACCAGCGTGCCGAGCCCATGGCACGGTGCGCAAGGCTTTAGAAGCACGCGGTTTTCCGGGAAGGACAAGGTCGCCATGTCCGGCACCATCACATTGCACCGGGGTGATCTGCCCGACGGGTTGGATCTGGGGCCGGTGATCGCCATCGATACCGAAACCATGGGCCTGAACCCGGTCCGGGACCGGCTGTGCTTGGCCCAGCTCAGTGCCGGGGACGGCACGGTGCACCTGGTGCAGTTCGCCCGGGGCGCCTATGACGCGCCGAACCTGGTGCGCCATTTGGCCGATCCCGCGCGGCTGAAGCTGTTCCATTTCGCCCGGTTCGATATCGCAACGATCCATAAGCACCTGGGTGTGCTGTGCCAGCCGGTCTATTGCACCAAGATCGCCTCGCGCCTGGTGCGCACCTTCACCGACAAGCACGGCCTGCGGGACTTGTGCCGGGACCTTCTGTCGGTGGAGATTTCCAAGC
>CAYNRD010000405.1:0-2845 GCA_964399515.1 uncultured Mycobacteriaceae bacterium
GTGCTGTTCAAACTCCGCGCGCCATGCCGTCTTTAACGCCGGTATGGGCGGAATGTGCCCCGGCTCCACCAGGGGAACCGTCGGGTCATGCGCTGCCACAGGATGATCCAGATCGCCCGCAAACCGGATGATCGAGCCCAAGGGCAAGTGGACATCGAAACCGACCTCATCGACCTGATCATCGGGTCCCTGTGCCTTGAAGGCCAGATCGGGGGCAACACGGCCGATCAACGGGAACAGACGCGGATCGCATTCCAGGGTGATCGTACCCCCAACCCGCTTGAGCCAGGGCAAATGGGCCGAGCGGCGTAGGACATCGCCGATGCCCGCCTCCTGCCAGATCAGCAGCCGCCGGGCGCCAAGCGGCGTGCCGTCCCATTTCGGCAGGGTGAACGGCCGGTTGGGATAGCGGGCGCCGAAGTGGAACCCGTCCTCGAACATCTCACCCCATTCCGCCTGGGGCCGCCGTTGGCCGCGCAAGATGCCGGCGTAGGAAAACCGGTATTGGGGACGGGTCGGATCAAGCCGATAGCAGGTCCTGATCGCATCCGAAGCCTCGGCGAAGCGGCCCATGCCGCCCAGGATGCGCGCCCGCCAGAAATGGGCCTCGGCCCAGTCCGGCCTTTGGGCGATGGCCTGTTTGGCGGCGGAGTCGGCCTCATCCAAGCGTTCATGGGCTTCATGGACCGCGGCGATTGCCAATTGGGCCTCGGGGGTGTTCCTGTCCTCGGCGTTCATGTCCGCGACCAGGGCTTCCGCCCGGTCGACCTCCTGCTCCAGGACCGCGTCGAGCGCGCGCTCGGCCGGGGATGCCGATGGGACCGGGTTTTCTGCCATGGGGTCGCCTGGGCTTGCGGGACGCGGGACGCACCCGCCTGCGGATGGTCCGGGTCTTGAATATCCCGTGGCATCCGGCCCATCAATCAATGATCGCCCTTGTCCCGTGTTCACAGTCGGTTCGATCCCACCATGGCCCCTCAACGCAGCTTGCACATCATCGACCCGATGATGATCAGTGAGGCTGGGCACCTGTTCAACCAGCACCTGGGCATCAAGCAGGCGGCCGAGGCCCGGGGTTGGCGGGTGCGGTCGCTTTTGCCCCGTCACATGGAAGACCCAGACGGCCGCCTGACCGCGCGCTTGGATGCCGAACGGAGCTTGAGCGGCCTGGACTTCATTGAATACCGTCACCCGCTCATCGAGGTCTGTGCCTTCAATGAGCGACTGTGGAGCGATCTGAGCCGCTGCCTGTCCCCGGCCGATGTCTCGGGCGGCGACATTTGCCTGTTTCCCACATTGCTGCCGCGCGGCATGCACGGGGTGATGCGCTGGTACGCCCAATCCACGGTCAAGCCCGCCTTGAGCATGGTGCTGTGGTGTCAGGAGTGTTTGGACCCGCATTGGGGGGATGTCTTCCAGGACTTGTATCGGGATTTCCTGGCCTGGGTCGGCAGCAATCTGAGGACCGGCTACCGCTTTGACCTTCACGCCTTTTCCGAACCCCAGGCGCAGCTTCTGCGGTCGATCGATCGGGACGGCACCGCGATTGGGGTGTTCCCGGTCAACGGTACGGCCTGGAACCTGCCCGCGCCCAGACCGGTCGGGTCCGACGGTCCGCCCACGCTCGGATATCTTGGCAATTCCCTATCCCCGCAGAAGGGTTTGGTGCCGTTCCTGGACGCGGTGCAGTCAGTGCTGGCGCGCGGGGCCGCCGCCCGGTTCCTGGTGCATGTGGACCTGCGCCACGCCGACGACGGCTTGAAGGCCGAGGTCGCCCGCCGCGGCGCGGTGTTCGACCATCGGGCCGTGACCCGGATCGACGGCACGCTGACACCGGAAGGATATGCCGAAGCCCTGAATTTGTGCGACGCGGTGGTTCTGCCCTACGGCCCGCAATACGACCATCAAACCTCCGGCATCCTGTTCGAGGCCCTGATCTTGGGCAAGGCGGTGATCACGCGCGACCGCCCGCAATTGGCGCGGGAGTTCCACGCGCTGGGGATCGATCAACCGCTGTTTTCCCCCTGGTCGGCCGACGCGGTGGCCAAGGCGTGTGAAACCTTCCTGCAGCGGGCGGACCACTACCTGGCCGAAAGCCGATCGGTGTCCGGTCGGGTTCGGCATCTGATCTCACCGGACCGGTTCTTGGATGATATCGGATGCGTGCCGATCCTGGCGTCGCCCCAGGCGGGTGCCGGGAGGGAGTGCGTATGACCCCTACCAGCGTTCCCCCAACCGTGCGGGAGGCCGTTGCGGTCGACTTGGACGGCGTCGCGGTGTTGAGCGTCGATGTGTTCGATACCTTGATGTTCCGGCGATGCGGGCCGGAAGTCCACCTGCACCCGGCGATCGCGGCCAAGCTGGACGCCGAAGGGGGGCTGCGCGCTCCCGTGACGCCGGAGCAGTTCAGCTATTATCGGGGCAAGGCGTTGGCTTGGGCGGTGGCGCGGTGCGCCGATGGTCGGCACCCCAGCTTGACCGACTTTTACGCGGCGTTGCCGGACTGGTTGTGTGATCGCGATCGGGCGATGGCGGTCGAAACCGCGCTTGAAACCGAGCAGGCGATCCTCAATCCGATCATCGCGGATTTGATCGCGGCCGCCCATGCCCGCGGCATCCCGGTTTGGCTGCTGTCCGACATGCACCTGCCCAAGCAGACCATCGAGCGGATGCTGGTGACCGCCGGTTTGGATTGGTCCCAGATCACGGATCTTTGGGTGTCGGCGGCATTGGGGATTTCCAAGCAGCGCGGAGATATGTTCCGCCGCCTGCTGGATGTCACCGGCGTGTCCCCCGACACCATCCTGCATATCGGCGACAATGCCGATGGCGATGTCGCCGTGCC
>CAYNRD010000406.1:0-2844 GCA_964399515.1 uncultured Mycobacteriaceae bacterium
ATTCATGGCGGCCATGGACGGTGCCTCCAAATTCGTGCGCGGTGACGCCAATGCGGGCATCCTGATCACGGTGATCAATGTCGTCGGCGGCATTCTGATCGGCACCTTGCAGCACGGCCTGGGCCTGGTGGAGGCGGCCGACATCTATGTGCGGCTGACCGTCGGCGATGGGCTGGTCTCGACCATTCCGGCCCTCCTGATCTCGCTCTCGGCCGGTATGCTGGTCACCAAGTCCGGGGACGACGCCAAGACCGACCAGGAACTGTTCGGTCAGTTGACCGCCTCGCCCTGGGCGATGGTGATGGCGTCGGCCATGTTGAGCGCGCTCGCCCTGCTGCCGGGTGTGCCGTTCATTCCCTTCGCGGTCATGGCCGGCATCACCGGATATATCGCCTATTACTTCTTCACCAAGCAGGAGAAGGAGAAGGTCGATAAGGAGGAGAAGGCGAAGGTCAAGGCCAAGAAGGTTCAGGCCAAGCCCAAGGAAGAACCGATCTCCACCATCCTGTCCATCGACCAGGTCCGCCTGGAACTGGGCTATGGCCTGTTGCCACTGATCAACCAGGAGGGCACCCAGAAGCTGACCGACCAGATCAAGGGGTTGAGGCGGCAATTGGCGGCGGAAATCGGCTTCGTGATGCCGTCGGTGCGGATCCAGGACAACCTGCAACTGCCCAGCAACGCCTATGTGATCCGGGTCAAGGAGATCGAGGCCGGCCGGGGCGAGGTGCGCCCGGGCCGGCATCTGGTCATGGACCCCAGGGGCGAGCCGATCCGCCTGGCCGGCGAAGCCACGGTCGAGCCGACCTTCGGCCTGCCGGCGATGTGGGTCGGCGACGACGTCCGGGAGGAGGCGCTGTTCAAGGGCTATACGGTCGTCGATCCGCAGACGGTCATGGTCACCCACATCACAGAGGTGATCAAGGAACACATGCCGGACCTGTTGTCGTTCACCGAGACCCAAAAGCTGCTGGATGAGCTGCCGAAGGAGCACCAGAAGCTGGTCGCCGACACCATCCCCAGCCAGATCAACGTCTCCGGATTGGAGCGGGTGCTGCAGCGCCTGTTGAGCGAACGGGTCTCGATCCGGGATTTGCCGACCATCCTGGAAGGCGTGGCCGAGGCCACCGCCTATACCCGCAACGTCAACGCCATCACCGAGCATGTGCGCACCCGCCTGGCCCGGCAGATCTCCGCCGACAGCACCAACGAGCAAGGCTACATCCCGCTGGTCACCCTGTCGCCGAAATGGGAGCAGGCCTTCGCCGAGGCGATCGTGGGCGAGGGCGAGGAAAAGCAGCTGGCCATGGCGCCATCGCAGCTGCAGGAGTTCATTGGCTCGATCCGCACCGTGTTCGAAAAACACGCCATGACCGGCGAAAATCCGGTGTTGTTGACCAGCCCCGGCATCCGCGCCTATGTGCGGTCGATCGTCGAGCGGTTCCGGCCCACCACCACCGTCATGTCCCAGAACGAGATCCACCCCAAGGCCAAGATCAAGACCCTGGGCCAAATCTGACACTCGCGCTTAGGACTCTTGGGTGCGCCTCAAAACCTTCACCGCCCCCACGACCAGCGAAGCGATGGAGCAGGTGCGCCTGGCCTTGGGCGACGACGCCATCATCGTGTCGGTCGATGATCTGGGCCCGGCCGGCTTCACGGTGACGGCGGCGGTCGATCAGGACCAGCAGCCCCAAGCCGCCGATCGACCGCAAGCCGGCCCCCAGCGCAGCCTGGACGAAGCCCGCCAAGCGGCCCGGCGGGCGGCCCGGCATCTAGCACCCCAGGGCGGTGAGGCGGCGTCCGGGCCGATCCGGTTCCCGTCCGGCGACGGCCCGCCAGCCCCGGCCGGCACGGCACCGGAAGGGGCCGCGGCCGAAGCCGCGGCGGAAGCCCTGGCGGCGGCGGTGCTGCGCGGCCAGTCCGCCCCGGCACCGGACCCGGCCCCGCCCCCCGCGGCGGCCCCGCCCCCCGCGGCGGCCCCGCGGCCGGTCCCGCCCCGGATGCCCAAACGCCCCGAGCCGCTGCCGGAGCCGCCGGCGCACCAATCCTGGAGCGCCGCGCTGACCGCCCATTACATCGCCGAGGTGAACAAGCGCCCGGCATACGCCGAACCGCGCCGGGACATCCCGCCCCTGCCCTGGGAGTTGGAGGGGGACGACACCGTCTGGCACGGCGACACGGTCGATCCCGACCCCGACGGCACGCCCCAGGCCTCCCCCCCGCCGCCGACCGCGATCACGGTCATCCGGCGCGACGCCGCCGACCCCCGGCTGGAGCCGGTCGACGTGGCCGAGACCGCCTTGCGCACCCATGGGGTGCCGGCACTGTTGAGCGAGGAGGTGCTGGACCTGGTCTCGGACATCGACAGTCTGGATCCGGTCGCGGCCCTGGCCACCGCCTTCGACCGGGTGTTTTCCTTCGATCCGGTCGGCGCCGAGCCGTTCAGCATGCCGATGCTGATGGTTGGCCCGCCCGGCGCCGGCAAGACCCAGACCCTGGTCAAGCTGGCCGCCGACGGGCTGGTGCGCGGCCAGCGGGTGCTGATGATGTCCACCGACACCGACCGGACCAGCGGCCTGGCGGCGATCCAGGCCTTCTCCAAGGCATTGCGCCTGGAGCTGATGCCGACCGGCGACCCGGACAAATTGTCCGTGGCGCTGGAAGCCGCCCATGCCGTCGATCGGGTGATCATCGATTCCGCCGGCCGCGGCTACCGGGACGAGGCGGAGATGATCCATCTGGGCCGGTTTTTGATCGGCCACCCGATCGAGCCCATGCTGGTGCTGCCGGCGGGCATCGACCCCTTGGAAGCCATGGACATCGCCTTCGCTTTCGTGGGCT
>CAYNRD010000407.1:0-2835 GCA_964399515.1 uncultured Mycobacteriaceae bacterium
GGGCGCGGGCTCGAGCGCGGCGGCGGGTGCGGGGGCCGCGGCCGGCGTCGGCACCGAGGCGGTGACACCGCCCAGATCAATCGGCTTACCCTCGGCCATGGCGTTCAGGTTGGTGATCAGCCAGGTGTCGTCGCCTTCGGGCTCGGCCTCGGTGGCCTCCAGCTGGGCGACGATCTCCTTGATCAGATCCAAGGATTTCAGGATCAGGGTCACCGCGTCGTTGGACACTTCCAACTCACCGTCGCGGAACTTGCCCAGCACGTTTTCAGCGGCGTGGGCCACCGATTCCAGCCGCGGCAGGCCCAGGAACCCGCAGGTGCCCTTGATGGTGTGCACCAGCCGAAAAATGTTGCTGAGCAACTCCGGATCGTTGGGATTTTGCTCCAGCCTCACCAACTCGACATCGAGAACCGACAGGTTTTCGTTGGTTTCGGTCAGGAATTCGCTCAGCAGATCATCCATGGATCGGTTCCCACACAACAAGGGTTCGTCGGGGCGAGGCCGGCACGGTCACAAGGGGGCCGCTTCCGCGCCCGGCGGGGGGGGCGGAGACACCCGGCGATGGCAGGCGGTACCGTCAAGCAAACACATTAAGAAGCTGTAAAAAGCCGGGAAGGTCGGGTGCGGCGCGCCACCGGCGCTGGCCGTCATCCTTCCAGTCGCGGGGTGTGCCAGAGGGTCTCGGGAAAGTCACGGATTAAACAAATTATAGCGGCTTTCGGCCGATCGCCCGGGGTTAGGACGGCCGCGCGACCCGGATGGCCACCTGCCCGTCGCCGGCATCGATCCCTGCCGCACCGAAGCCGTAGGCGGCCAGGATCAAGCCGCTGAAATGGGCGTGCACGCTCCGGGGGGTCAGGGCATCGGCCGCCAAGCGGCCTTCCAGCGCGGCCCGCGTCTCCGCCTCCAGCCGCGCGCCCTTGCCCTCCGCGACGACCGAGAGGCTGTCGGCATGGCACCCGATCCGGACCCGCCCGCCCTGGGGCAGGGCCTCGGTCGCGCACACGAACACCGCCAGGATCGCCTTGGCCAGGCCAATCCCGGTCTCGGCGTCCGGGTCGGCGTGCCAGTCCAGGGTGGTTTTGCCATAGGCCAGGTAGTCCTCGGCGATCTCCCGGGCCTCGGCCAAGCCGATCGCGGCACTGGTACCGGCGGCGCCATAGACGATCCTGTACAGCCGAAGCCGTGCGGCCGCCCGCCGGCCGCTTTGCTCGACCAGCTCCATGGCCTGGTCCAGCATGTCGGCCCCCATTTCGCCGATCAGCTCCACGCCGTTGTTGACGGCGCCGACTGGGCTGATCAACTCATGGCACAGGCGCGAGCCCAACAACTCGACCACGGCCAAAGGCACGCGCAGATCGAACCGGCGGTCGTCGATCGCCAGGGCGTCTTCGCTGGGCGTGGGGTGCAGCACCATGGTTTCGAGGCCTCCCGTTTGTTCCATGTTCCCAAGGGCAGCCTAACGCATGGTTAATCCCGACCCGGCCTGGGCCGAGCTGACGTCCGGGGTGATCATCCGCAACCCCGCCCGCCCCGATTGGGGCTTGGGCCAGGTGCAATCGGTGATCGGCGGCATGGTGACCGCCAATTTCGAGGAGGTCGGCAAGGTGACCGTCAACGCCGCCGTGGTGGCGTTGGATGTCGTGGATTCGACAGACGCGACTGGACACTTGTCTTGACCATCTACCTGCCACGGGCCGGCCAACGGCCCGGGATGTTGAGGACATGCCCCCGATGACGATCATCACGGACCGGCCGGACGCGCCGGCGCCGCCCCGCCCCGCCATGACTCCGGGCCGCGTCTTGCCCCGCCGGGGCCGCGATCGGCTGTCCCAGCCCAAGGGGCGCCAAACCGACGCCGACGCCCAGGCCGAGATGCGTGCCCTGCTTGGCGACCGGCCCCGGCGGCGCGACCTTCTGATCGAGCATCTGCATCTGATCCAGGACCGGTACCGGTGCCTGCGACCGCGCCATTTGGCCGCCCTGGCCGAGGAGCTGCGCCTGTCCCAGACCGAGGTGTTCGAGGTCGCCAGCTTCTACGCCCATTTCGACATCGTCGCCGATGACGCGCCGGCGCCGCCGGCGATCACCGTGCGGGTCTGCGACAGCGTGACATGCGCCATGATGGGCCACCGGGCGCTGCTGGACGGCCTGAAGGCGCGTCACGGCGACGCGGTCCGGGTGGTCACCGCCCCGTGCATGGGCCGCTGCCAATCGGCCCCGGTCGCCGAGGTCGGCCATCGCCATGTGGACCAGGCCAGCGTCGATACCATTTCTGAGGTGATCGCCACGGGCGACACCCATGCCCGGATCCCCGCCCATATCGGCCTGGACGCCTACCGGGCCGGGGGCGGCTATCAGTTGTTGGCGCGGGTCCGATCCGGTGCCCTGGCGGCGGACGCGCTGATCGAGGCCCTGTCGGGATCGGGCCTGCGCGGGCTGGGCGGGGCCGGCTTTCCCACCGGGCTGAAATGGAAACTGGTCCGCCAGCAGCCGGGCCCGCGCCTGATGGCGGTCAACGGGGACGAGGGCGAGCCCGGCACCTTCAAGGATCGCCATTACCTGGAACGCGACCCGCACCGGTACCTTGAAGGCATGCTGGTGGCGGCCGCGGTGGTCGAGGCCCGGGATGTCTATGTCTACATGCGGGACGAGTATCCGGCGGCACTGGACATCCTGCGCCGGGCGGTGGCCCAGCTGGAGGCCGCCGGCCTGCTGGCCGAAACCCGGATCCATCTGCGCCGCGGCGCCGGGGCCTATATCTGTGGCGAGGAAAGCGCCATGCTTGAGAGCCTGGAAGGCAAGCGCGGCCTGCCCCGGCACAAGCCGCCGTTC
>CAYNRD010000408.1:0-2829 GCA_964399515.1 uncultured Mycobacteriaceae bacterium
ACCCGCGGCCTCCGGCGTGACAGGCCGGCGCTCTAACCAACTGAGCTACACCCGCATTCGCGCGCCGGATCCGGTGCGGTGACCGGGCCTCGGGGGCGGGCCCCGGGGCGCGAGAGCCGGGTTGTTACGCCCTCCCGCCCGGGCCTGTCAAGCTTGGCAGCCGGGATTTTCGCCCAGGTCGCCGAGGTGGCACGCGGCGCCTGGTCAGAGCGACCGCATCTCCTGCAGGAAGGTGTCCACCTCACCCTTCAAGACGTCGCTTTCCCGGCGCAGGGCGTCGGCATAGCCGAACACCGATTGGGCGCGCTTGCCGGTATCCTCGGCGATCTCGGCCACGCCGGAGATCGATTCCGAGATCTGCTGGGTCCCGTAGGCGGTCTGCTGGACGTTGGAGTTGATCTCGTTGGTGGCCGCGCCCTGCTGCTCGATGGCGCTGGCGACCGTGGTGGCCATTTCGTTCAGCTCATGGACCGAGGCGTAGATCTCCTTGATCGCGGTGACGGCGCCGTTCACCTCGGCCTGGACGGAGCTGATCTGCTCGGTAATCTCCTCGGTGGCCTTGCCGGTTTGGCTGGCCAGATTCTTCACTTCGCTGGCGACCACCGCGAAGCCCTTGCCGGCATCACCGGCCCGGGCGGCCTCAATGGTGGCGTTCAACGCCAAGAGGTTGGTTTGTTCGGCGATGTCGGTGATCACGGTGACGATCTGGCCGATCCGGTCGGCGGCCTGGGCCAGGCTGGAAATCTTGCGCTCGGCCTCGTCGGCTTTTTGAACCGTGGTCTGGGACGCGGTGGCCGCCTTGGCCATCTGGGCCGACACCTCCTGGATTGAGGACAGCAGCTGGTCCGAGGCCACCGATACGGCGTTGACGTTCTCCGAGGCCTCGGCGGTCGCCGAGGACACCATGACGCTCTGGGAGGAGGTCTGACGCGCGTTCTCCAGCATGGCGTCGGAGGTGGAGTGCACGTCGTTGACCGCCCCCATCAGGCGGACGATCAGGTCGCTGATCGACTTGTCGAAATCGGCGGTCAGGGTTTCCCGCCGTTTGGCGCGCTGTTCGCGCATGGTCTGTTCGGCTTGCTGGATCTTCTGCAGCCGGTTCTTTTCCTTGATGTTGGCCTGGAAGACCGTGGTGGCCTGCTCGATCTCGCCGATCTCGTCCTTGTACTGGGCATCGACCCCTTCGATCTCGGTCCGGCCCTCAGCCAACATGTGGATCGCCTTGGCCAAGGTTTGGATCCGCTTGGTCAGCACCCGGGAGATGAAGACGGCCACCAGAACCGCGAAGGCGGCGCCGGCCACGCCCAGCACCAGATACAGGATCAGAAAATCCCGTGCATCCTGGGCGGAGTTGCGCGCGACCGTGGCCGACGCCTGCTCGGCGTTTTGCTTTTGCGCCTCGGCTTCGGTCAGGAAGGCCTCCTGGCTGGCCCGGGCGCGGTCGATGATCTCCTGTCGGGTGGCGTTGGCCTCGGCCAGGGCGCTGTCCTTGGCGGCGTTGGAACTGGCCAGGAACGCCGCCCGTGCGGTGGTCGCCTCATCGATGAAGGCCTGGCTGGTCTCGGCCGCCTCCCGGGCATAGCGCTGGCGCTCGGCTTGCGCCTCGGCCAGGCTGGCGGTGAACACCCGCTCGGCGTTGCTGTCGATCGCCTGTTTCAGCTCTTCGACGATTGGCAGCATGTCCCGGAAGATGATATCGGCCTCGATCATCAGGATCTGGGCGCGGGCATTGCCCAGCGAGGCGCGCTGGGCCGCTTGCCGGGCGGTCCTGCGGTAGTCGTTGATCAGCTCCGGGAACAGCGCGGCGGAGCCTTCGCTCAACAGATGGCCATAGACCTCGTTCAGATTGCGCAATTGGTCACGGATTTCGCGGATCTGGTTTTGGACCCGGCCCTCTTCCTCGACCATGTTGAAGCTCTCGGCGCTGTCGAACGCGTTGGAGGTGCTGGTTCCCTGGGCCACGATCCGATAGGTCTCGCCATGGACCTGGGCCAGCAAGCTGCGCGTTTCCTCGATCTGGAGCGACTGGTTGGACGCTTCCCGGATGGTGGTCAGCGCCACCTCCTGTTGGGCCAGGATCTCGCTCAACCCCTCGGCCTGGCCGGTCAGCACCCGGTCGACCCCTTCGGTCTGTTCGGTCAGGACCGTGGCCACCTGGTCGCCCTGGCGGATCAGCAGCGCGTCCAAGGCGTCCGCCTGGGACTGGAAGGCCCGGCCGATGCGCATGGACTGGTCATCCAGCAATTGCCCGACATCGGCGGCCTGCGCGTCCAGCACTTCGACCAAGCGTTGGTTCTGGCCTTCCAGGGCGGAGGTCAAGGTGCGTGACTGATCATTGATAATGTATGCGCCGCTCACCAGCGACAGGATCAGAAACACAAGCACAGCACCCGGTGCCAGGAAGTTCTTCCAAGCGAGGGGCATATTGTGGATCGGCTTAACAATCATGTCCAACACCTAGGTTGCGGCCCATGGGCCGTCGCGTACGGGAAATCGGGCCGGGATACTGCTGTCCCGGGCGTTACGACTTTACGATAGCGGCGTTGGGAAAAGGCTTGTAAGCCGTTACAATTATATGAATTTTTTATATTAGTTTTATGAAGGATGCGCTTTCATAGGCGCCCGAGACGGCGCCGCGCTGAGCGGTCATGGTGGGCGATGACAGGCTCGAACTGCCGACCCTCTCGGTGTAAACGAGATGCTCTACCAACTGAGCTAACCGCCCGAAGAAGGAGCGGTTAGCATAAGCCATTTCCCCGGTCCAGCCATGAATGAGGGGAACTGAGTCACAGGCCTGAGAGCTTGCTTTCTAAACAAAAAATGCCGCCT
>CAYNRD010000409.1:0-2825 GCA_964399515.1 uncultured Mycobacteriaceae bacterium
TGGAGGTGATGGGCAAGACCGTGGTCCATTGCGGCGGCCCCGGCACCGGCCAGGCGGCCAAGATCTGCAACAACATGATGCTGGGCATCCAGATGATCAGCGTGTGCGAGGCCTTCGCCCTGGCCGACCGGCTGGGGCTGGATCGGCAGAAGCTGTTCGACGTCTCCTCGACCGCGTCCGGCCAGTGCTGGTCGCTGACCACCTATTGCCCGGTGCCAGGGCCGGTCGAGACGTCCCCCGCGAACCGGGACTACGCGCCGGGCTTCACGGCCGCCATGATGCTGAAGGACCTGACCCTGTCCCAACAGGCGGCGGGCGCCAGCGGGGCGGTGACCGAACTGGGGGCTAAGGCGGCGGAGCTGTATGGTCGCTTTGTCGAGGGCGGCGGGGGCGAAATCGACTTCTCCGGCATTTTCAGTGCCGTTTCGGCCGCCGGGGACAGGGGCTGAGATGCCGCAGCCCGACCACATCTCCAAGCTTGGCGTTGGCTCGGAAGACACCTTCGATGACGAGCTCAAGACCCTGTACGCCAAGTGCCGGGCCAAGCTGGGCATGGTGCCGAACGTTTTGGCCGCATACAGCCTGCGCCCCGAAAAACTGAAGAATTTCAGCCGATTTTACAATGAGCTGATGCTGGCGCCGTCCGGCCTGACCAAGCTGGAGCGGGAGATGGTGGCGGTGGTCGTCTCCTCGGCCAACCGCTGTTACTACTGCCTGGTCGCCCATGGGGCGGCGGTGCGGGCGCTGTCCGGCGATCCGCAGCTGGGTGAGATGCTGGTGATGAACTACCGGGTCGCCCCCTTGGAACCGCGCCAGCGGGCGATGCTGGATTTTGCCTGGGCGTTGACCACCGATATGCACGGCATTGGCGATGCCGACCGCGCGGCCCTTAGGGAGGTTGGGTTTTCCGACCAGGACATCTTCGATCTGGCTGAAACTGTGGCTTTTTTCAACCTGTCGAACCGGATGGCGGCCGCGCTGGATATGATGCCGAACCCCGAATACCACGCCCAGGCCCGGTAACCGGGACGGGTGACGCCATGACCACCACGACCTCGCTGCGGATCGAGCGGTTGAGCGGTGCCCGGTTGGACGCCGCCTTGGGCGATCTGGCCCATCTGCGCGGTGCGGTGTTCCGAGAATTCCCGTACCTGTACGCGGTGGATGAGGCGTATGAGCGGGAGTACCTGTCCAGCTACGCCGCAGCCGACGGGGCGGTGCTGGTCGCCGCCTTCGATGGCGACAGGCTGGTGGGGGCGGCCACAGGCGCGCCGATGGAAGCCCACAAGGACGCCTTCGCCGAGGCCTGCCGCGCCCACGGCTTCCCGCCGGAGCAGATGTTCTACTGCGGCGAATCCGTCCTGCTGTCGCAATACCGGGGGCAGGGGGTCGGGCATATTTTCTTTGATCTGCGGGAGGCCCAGGCCCGGGTGCTGGGCCGCCGCACCTGCGGTTTCTGTGCGGTGGTCCGGCCGGCCGACCATCCCCTGAGACCCGCCGGATACACGCCGTTGGACGGGTTCTGGACAAAGCGCGGCTACCGGCTGATCCCGGGCCTGACCGCTCAGTTCTCCTGGCCGGACATCGATGGCGACGGCCAAAGCACCGAAAAGACCATGCAGTTCTGGATGCGCGACCTGGTGTGATCGGCCGTCCGCCCAATCCAGGGGGGCGTCAGGCGCCGGCCCTTCGGTCGACCGGCACCGGACTGGCCTGCTTCCGGCGATCGACGTCCTCGACGGCGGTGCGGACGATCCGGACCAGGTCGTGGCGCATGGTCGATGCCGTCTCGGCGACCGATCGTGCGCTCTCGTTGACCGAGCCGGCCAGGGTCTCGACCGACCCGGATTCGTCCGTCACCTCCTGGATGCGTCGGGCCACCTCTTCGGCGGAGGACGCCGCCTGGGAGACGTTGCGGCTGATCTCGGTGGTGGCGGCGTTCTGCTGTTCGACGGTCGCCGCAACCCCCCCGCTACGCTCGTCGATATCGCGGATGACATCGGCGATCGACTGGATGGCGTCCACGGCTTGGTGGGTGATCGCTAGCATGTCGCTGACTTGGGCCGAGATCTCTCCGGTGGCCCGTTGGGTCTGGCCGGCCAAGTTTTTCACTTCCGACGCGACGACGGCGAACCCCTTGCCCGCGTCGCCCGCGCGGGCGGCCTCAATGGTGGCGTTCAGCGCCAAAAGGTTGGTCTGCTCTGCCACGTCGGCGATCAGATCGACCACGTCGCCCACCTTTCGGGCCGCCTCGGACAGGGAGCCGACGATGTCTTGGGTGCGCCGCGCGGTC
Organism: uncultured Mycobacteriaceae bacterium; assembly: GCA_964399515.1. Taxonomy (GTDB): domain Bacteria; phylum Pseudomonadota; class Alphaproteobacteria; order DSM-16000; family Inquilinaceae; genus CAYNRD01. The sequence continues at coordinate 2,294 of CAYNRD010000409.1, forward strand.
TCGGCCGCCTGCTTGGCGACGTCGGCTGAGGTGGACACCTGATGGGCGATTTCCGAAATCGCCGCGGTCAGTTGTGACCCGGCGGCCGCCACCGCGTTGGTGTTCGCCAGTGACTGTTGGGCTGCGGAGGCGACGGTGCCGGCTTGCATCCGGACCTTTTCCGCCGATTGGCGCATCTGGTCCGACAACCCGGCCATGGTCTCCGACCGGACCGAGATGGTTCCGGTCATTTTCACCGCTTCGGTCTCGACCGTGTCGGCCATGGTGTTCAGGGCGGCAATCCGGTCCCGTTCGGCCATCGCCCGCTGGTCGGCCTGGGCCGTGACCAGGGACTGGTTTTCCTGGCCCCGCTGCTTGAACACCACCACGGCGGCCGTCATGTGCCCGATCTCGTCCCGGCGGTCGCCGCCGGGAATCTCGGCCGCAAGGTCGCCTTCGGCCAGGCGGGTCATCACTCCGGCCAAGGTTCGGATCGGGCGGGCGATCGCACGGGTCAGGCCCACGGCGAAGACCAGGGCCAAGACCGCGGCCC
>CAYNRD010000410.1:0-2820 GCA_964399515.1 uncultured Mycobacteriaceae bacterium
CATCATGCCGACATTGCCCTCTGACACCAATACGGAGATCGGCAGGCCATAGCCGCGGTAGCCCATGGCGATCTTGGCAACCAGGCGCAAATGGGAGGTGACCAGTTGATGGGCAGCGTCCACGTCGCCCCGATCCCGCCAGGACTTGGCCAGCATGTATTCTTGCTCGGCCCCCAGCATGGGGAATTTGCGGATTTCCTGAAGGTACTTGGCCAGATTTCCATCCGATCCGACCGCGGGCACAGTGGCGTAGGCCATGGTGTTACTCTCTCCCTCATCTGTCCCGGCACGGCCCCGCCCCCGGACTTGCGGGGGCCAGCGGAGCCTGCTGTGTGGCGACAAGACCCCGCGGCGGTACGGTGCTGTTTCGTCCCCGCCCTGGGCCCAATCCGTTTCGGCATGAATGCGGTCCGGGCCCGGCGGCCATCCGTTGATCGACCCCGAAAACCCCGTCCCGTCCGTGTCCCCGATGATGGGTGACAGTTTACGCCGAAACTGTGACGGCTACGATACCAGCGAAGGATTTTCCGGATCAAGGGCGCCAATCAGGGTGCGCAGGTCGGCCGGCGGTGGCCGCTCGAACGCCAGTTCGGCGCCGGTTTCCGGATGCCGGAACCGCAGCCATTCGGCGTGCAGCGCCTGGCGGGGGAAGCCGCGCGCCGGCTCGGGCAGGCCGCGCGCCGGCCGGCCATAGACCGGGTCGCCGACCAGCCGATGCCCAAGATGGGTCATGTGCACGCGGATCTGGTGGGTGCGGCCGGTCTCCAGGCGGCAGCGGACCAGGCTGGCCCCCGGCCCCAAGCGCCGCTCGACCCGGTAATGGGTGACCGCCGGCTTGCCGGCGCCCGATCGGACGACCGCCATCTTGCGGCGGTCCCGCGCCGACCGGCCGATCGCGGCCGAGACGGTCCCCTCCCGCGGGCGGGGATGGCCCTCCACCACGGCCAGGTAGCGGCGGGACAGGCTGCGGTCGGCGAATTGGGCGGACAAGCCCCGGTGGGCGCGGTCGGTCTTGGCGACCACCATCAGGCCCGAGGTGTCCCTGTCCAGGCGGTGGACGATGCCCGGCCGGGCGACGCCGCCGATGCCGCTCAGGCGGGCGCCGCAATGGGCCAGAAGGCCGTTGACCAGGGTGCCCGCCTGAACACCGGCGCCTGGATGGACCACCAGCCCGGCCGGTTTGTTCAGCACGATCAGGTCCAGGTCCTCATACACCACGTCGAGATCCATGGCCTCGGGCGTGGGCCGGGCGGGCTCGGGTGCTGGCACCCGGGCCATGACCTGGGCACCCGCCGCCGGCGTGAAGGCGGGCTGGGTCACCACCCGGCCGTCCACGCTCACGGCCCCGGCTTCGATCAGGGTCTTCAGGCGGGTGCGGGACAGATCGGGCGCCGTGCCGGCGAAGGCCCGGTCCAGGCGCGTGCCTCCCGGCGCCACGGCGGTCAGGATCTGGTCGCAAGGGGCTGCCGGCCCGTCCGCGTCTGGACTAGGATCGTCGTCGGCGTCGGCCGGGTCGGTCTCCGGGAACGGGGGCATCGGGCGGGCGTCGGACGGGAATTGCGGCGGATGGGACCTTTCAATGGCCATAAGCAGTGGCACCTTGCGCGCGGTCAAGATCGCGGTCGTGGTCATGGGTGTGTTGATTTTCATTCTGGCCAGCGTGATCGTGGGCGAGTTGATCCGCAGGGCCAGCGACCGGGCCGGGGACGCCGGGGCTGAACTTGCGACTGATCCTGGCGGGCCGGCACCGCCCGGTCTTCGCTGCCGGCGCCGAGGAGCACCGGAAGGCGGCGCACGGGCAGCTGTCGATGCAGGCCCGGCAGGTCCCAGTCGGCCATCATGAAGAGCGTCGCCGCCACGTGCCCCGACCGTCGGGTGAGCCGCTGATACAGCTCCAGGCCGCGCTCGTCGAGGGTGGAGCCCGTCCCGTCGGCCACGCGCTTCACCGCGCTCCTGGTCTGGGCGCGCCAAGCCACCCATCGAGGGAGGGGGCTTTGGGCCATCCACCGAGCCACGGTCGAAAACCAGCGACCCGCGGCCCCTCCGAACGGCTGCAGCGCCGCGTTCACGCCCACCACCAGCCGAGGCTCGACCAGCCCGTCCAGCACCATCCGGCAGAGGATCGCCATCCCAGCCGAGTGACCGACCCCGATCGCGGGTGCACCCACGGTCCGCATCAGCTCGCCCACCGCGGCCGCCATCGCCGCCAGGTTCATCCGGTCGGGCGTCGGGCGCTCGGTGAACCCATGCCCCGGAAGGTCGAACGCATGGACCTGAAAGCGCTCCGCCAACCGGGGCATCACGTCGCGCCAGGAATGGGTCGAGGCGCCGGTTCCGTGGACCAGCCATAAGCTGGGCCCCTGCCCCATGGTCTGCAGGTGCCAGCGCAGCCCGGCCGCCGACTCAAAGCGGCTGCAGGCCCGGTGCGGCCAGTCTGCTCCGTCCGTCTCCCAGACGGGCGACCGAAACGTGTCAGGCGGCATCCGGGCCGGCCTCCGAGGCGGACCGGACCCAGCCCGTGATCTGAGACGGGTCCGCATAAGGAAGGCCGAGGTAGCGGGCCCCCATCGCCTCGGCCAGCTGGCGGGTGGCGTCCTGGGCCCGGGGCGCGGTGTCGACGAACAGAGCGCTGACCCGCTGGGCTCGAACCGCGCGCGCCGCGGCCAAGGCGTCGGTCCGAGCCCGTGCCCGGTCCTTCGTCCCGTCCCGGCTCACGTTGGCGCGGCCGTCGGTCATGATGACCAGGCTTGGGGTCTGGCCGCGCCGGCGCACGTCGAGGGCGAGCGCTAGCGAGGCGTCGAGACCGGAGGCGAGCGGAGT
>CAYNRD010000411.1:0-2796 GCA_964399515.1 uncultured Mycobacteriaceae bacterium
CCATCCTGCGTGCGGGCTGGGCCTATTCGGGCCATCACGCCAATTTCCTGGCCACCATGCTGCGCCTGGCCGGCGAACGGCCGGTCTTGCGGGTAGTGGAGGACCAGCGGGGCGCGCCCACCCACGCGGCCGATGTGGCCGACGCGCTGCTGGCCATCGCCGGCCGGTGGGCGGCGGGGGCGCCGGTGCGCGGGCTGGTCCATCTGGGCGGGCAGGGGGTGACCAGCTGGCACGGCTTCGCCTCGGCGATCATGGCCGCGCGCGCGGCCCTGGGCGGCGGGCCGACCCCTGTGGTCGAGCCGATCCCGACCGCGGCCTATCCGACCCCGGCCGCCCGGCCCGCCTTCTCCGCCCTGGATGGCGGCCGTCTGGCCGGCCTGTTGGACTGGCGCCCGGCACCGTGGCAGCGGCGCTGCGCCGAGGCGGTGCGGGAAGCGATGGACACCCACCATGGGGAGGCTGGGCCATGAAGGGGATCATCTTGGCTGGCGGGTCCGGCACGCGGCTGTATCCGGTGACCCGGGCGGTCTCCAAGCAGTTGCTGCCGGTCTATGACAAGCCGATGATCTACTACCCGTTGAGCGTGCTGATCATGGCCGGGATCACCCGGATCCTGGTGATCACCACGCCGGGCGACGCCCAGGCCTTCCAAGGCTTGCTGGGCGATGGGCGCCAATGGGGGCTTGAGATCACCCATGCCGTGCAGCCCAGCCCGGACGGGCTGGCCCAGGCGTTCCTGATCGGCGAGGATTTCATCGGTGCCGATCCGGTGTGCCTGATCCTGGGCGACAACATCTTCCACGGCCATGACCTGGAGGCCCGGGTGGCCGCCGCCGCCGGGCTGACCCGGGGTGCCCGGGTGTTCGGCTACCCGGTGGCCGACCCCGAGCGATACGGGGTGGTCGCGTTCGATGGCGCGGGCCGGGCGGTCTCCATCGAGGAGAAGCCCCAGGCGCCCAAGTCGAACCTGGCGGTGACCGGCCTGTATTTCTACGACAACACCGTGGTCGAGATCGCCCGGTCGATCCGCCCGTCCGCCCGGGGCGAGTTGGAGATCACCGATGTGAACCGCCGGTACCTGGACCAGGGCTTGCTGACCGTCGAGCGGCTGGGCCGGGGCTATGCCTGGCTGGACACCGGGACCCATGACAGCCTGATCGAGGCATCGGAATTCGTGCGCACCATCGAAAAGCGCCAGGGGCTGAAAGTGGCCTGCGTGGAGGAGGTGGCCTTCCGGCGTGGGCTGATCGATCGGGGCCAACTGCGCGCCCTGGCCACGCCCTTGATCAAGACGGAGTACGGGCGCTACCTGATCGCCCTGGCCGAGGGCGGGGTGTGAGCCACGGGCCGGCCCGGCTCCGAAAAAAAAACCGCCGACGCGGTCACGCGCCCTTGAAACCTCGGTGGGTGTATAGTAACCACCATACCCAGACAGGACGGCCCAGTGCGGCGATTTCGCCACATTCGGTGCGGAACGGCCGTGCCATCGCGTCTGCGGTGGTGAAATGCCGAAGACCCGCGCCGCGCGGCCGCCCAAAGGCGTTGCAATCGCTTTCCCGGTTGGGGTAGCGATGTTGCTGAATATCGAATCAAAACGGTTCGAGCATTCGTGAGTATGGCTTTGCCGGGTTGAGTGCTTTCACAGTCACGGCCGGGGTTCGATCCGGATCGGGGCGAAAAAAGACGCGGGCAAGGTCGGTTTTGCGGTGTACAGGGGGGTCGATCTCCAGGTGGCGGACTCGGGCGCGCGGTGCTGTGAAGGCGCGGGTTCGCCACCTGGGGGTCGGGTCTCAACGATCCGACCGGGGCGTTTTGGGCCGTGACCGCGGCCTGGGGCCGGCCCCGACGGAACAACCATGACGGAGCAACCGTTGTCTGGTGCCGTGCGGGGGCCGTGATCCGGCACCGCCGGGCGCCGCCAAAAGCGTCCTGTAGCGATCCACACCATCGAATTAGTCTGTCCGACGGAGATCACTTCCAATGACCACCACCATCATCACAACGCCATTCGGCGGCACCATCGAGTTTTCCGAGGAGGCTTACCTGGCCGGAAACCCGGATGTGTTGGCCGCGGTGACCGCCGGTGATTTCGCCGACGCCGCGACCCATTTCCTGCAGTTCGGCATTCTCGAGGGCCGGTCGCCGAACCCGGCGATCTTCGATGACTCGGCCGGCGACTTTGACGAAGCCGCCTATCTGGCCGCGAACGAGGACGTGGCCGCCGCCGTGGCGCCCGGCGACACGGTCGCCGAGCGGATCGCCAACCTGGATCCGGCCAATGGCGTCTTCCTGGTCTCCGGCCTGGAGCATTTTGTGCTGTTCGGGTTCGAGGAAGGCCGGCCGGCTCCGGTGGTCGCTGTGGATCCGCCGGTCGATGTGGATCCGCCGGTCGATGTGGATCCGGTGTTGCCCGAGCTGTCGGTGACCGATGTGACCGTGGCCGAGGGCGACGCCGCCGATGTCACCTTCACGTTGAGCGAGCCGGCGACCGAGGACGTGACCTTCGACGTAGTCCTGGGCGGCACCGCCACCGTTGGTGAGGACTTCACCGCACCGGCCGCCACCGCCACCATCCTGGCCGGGTTGGATTCGGTCACCGTGTCGATCGAAACCCTGGCCGACGCCGACGCGGCCGAGGGGGATGAAACCATCACCGTCACCGCGGATAATGTGGTTGGCGCCACGGCCCCGGCCGCACCCGGCACCGTGCCCATAACCGATGGTCCGGCGGCCCCGGAGGTAGTCGAGGTCGCCATCGATGAAACGACCGAGAGCCCGCATGACGCCGGAGCCGCG
>CAYNRD010000412.1:0-2794 GCA_964399515.1 uncultured Mycobacteriaceae bacterium
CTAGGGCCAGGCCGATGACAAAGAAGACGCCGGTGCACAGCGCCATTTGCGCCGGCGCTAGGCCGAGCAGATCCTGGCGGGCGTCGCGCGCATCGCGGATCGAGAAATGCAGCCCGATGTCAAACAGCAAAAAGACCACGCCCAATTCGGCCAGGCCCTGATACTGGGTGGGGCCGAAGGCGAAGAACCCCGCCGCCGCCGCCGCCGCGGACAGGCCCAGGGCCGGCCCGGCCCGTTCCCCGGCGCGGGCGGCGCGGTCGGCGACGGTCGGGCCCGTTGCCTCCTGCTGGCGCAGGGTGAAATGGATGCCGAAATCCACCGCCAGGCCCACGAACAGCACCGCGAAGGCGACGGAGATCAGGTTGAGGTGGCCGATCGCCAGCGTCGCGTAGCCGCCGGTCAGCACCAGCCCGCACACCAGGGTCAGCAGCACCGCCGCGATCAACCGGACCGAGCGCAAGCCCCAGGCCAGGATCACCGTGACCAAGGCCAAGGACAGCAGCCCCGCCGTGGAGGCGCCGTTGGCCACGCTGCGCAGTTCCTCCTGCTCCAGCGCGGGCGCGCCGGTGATGCGCAGCACCGGCTGGCCGGGGGCCTTTGGCGTGTTCAGGGCGATCCCAAGTTCGGTGGCGGTTTGCCGCAAGGCCGCCAGGGCCTGGGCCGAGGGGTCGAAGGCGCCCGCTTGCTTGATCGGCTGCAGGGTCAGAAACCGCCGTGCCGCCAGCGGGTCGTCGCCGCCGCGCGGGTCGAACAGCCCGGCCCAGTCCAGGGCGGGTGCGGTGGGATCGGCCAGGATGCGCTGTGTTTCCGCGATCAGGGCCACGGCCTCTCCCCCGCCGCCCAGATCTCGCCCATCGGCGGCGGCTTGTGCGATTTGGCCATATAGGCCGAACAGCCCGACCAGGCTGGGATCGGCGGCCAGAGAGCCCAGGAACGCCTGGGACGCGGTCAGCCGGTCGAACAGCGCCGACAACGCGTCCCGGTCCAGCAGCAGCAAGCCGTGGCTCCTGAAGAACGGGTCGGAAAACGGCCGCTCGACCGCGCTGAACAGATCGCCATGCCGGTCCGTGAGGGTCCGGGCCAGCTCCGCCGCTGCCCGGTCCGCCTGGCCGGCGCTGGCGCCGTCGATCACGGCCAGGATCAGGCTGCCGGTCTGCGGAAACGCGGCGCGGAATTCGATGAAGTCACGCCGGAACGGCTCATCCTCGGAGATCAGGTCGGCGTTGGAGGTGTTGATGCCCAGATTGCCGGCGGCATACAGCAGGGCGGCAACGGCCAGCGCCAGATAGGCGATCAGCACGGCCCGGGCCCGGGTTGCGGCCAGCCGCGCCAGGGCGGAGAAACAACGGGCCGGCGTGGGAATTGCGGTCATGGTGACGGGTTGACTTTGTGATGGGACGCCCGATTGCTGCCCCCGTTCGGTCCCACTGCGCGCGCACAGGTCCGGGGGCGGCCCGCACCGGGGCCGGGCAACCGTTCTGAAAGGTATCAACATGCGGGTCAATCTGTTGCATGGCCTTCTGGTGCTGGCCTTGGCCATGGCACCTGGCCTGGGCAAGGCGGACAGCCAAACGCCGACCGACTTGGTCGAGACGTTGAACGGCGGGCTTTTGCAGGTGATGCGGAATGCCGACGAGTTGGGCTTCCAGGGCCGGTACGAGACCCTGGAGCCGATCCTGGACCAGGTGTTCGATCTGGCGGCCATGGCCCGATTCTCCGTCGGTCGGGACCAGTGGCAGGCCCTGTCCGCCGACCAGCAACAGGGGTTGGTGGCGGCGTTCACCGATTTGTCGGTGGCCAATTACGCCGCCAATTTCGACGGCTGGAGCGGCGAAAGCTTTGAGATCGTCGAGGCGCGGGACGCCCCCAGGGGCACGCGCGTAGTGCTGACCCGCCTGAACCGGCCCGAGGGGGAGCCGGTGGCGCTGAATTATGTCACCCGCCAGCAGGACGGCGATTGGCGGATCCTGGATGTGCTGCTGGATGGCACCATCTCGGAGATGTCCCGGCGCCGGGACGAGTTTCGCACGGTGATCACGTCGGAGGGGTATGACGCGCTGATCGCCCGCATCACCCAGGCGGCCACGGCCGCCCGAGACGGCGGTTAAAGCGCGCCGCGCCGCGCCTGGTCAGGCGCGCGACATGGCCGGCACCGGCAGGTTGTCGATCAGCCGCGTCGTGCCCAGATAGGCGGCGGCCATCACCCGGCACGGAGCCTGGGGGGCGCCGGTCACCGGCCCAAGGGTTTCGGCGTCCACCAGGCTGACGTACTGCACCGGCGCGAAGCCGGCCGCCGCCAGCGCCTTCGCGGCGGCGGCCAGGGCTGGCGGCACCGGCGTGCCGGCCAGGATCGCCGCCCGGGCTTCGGCCAGCCCCCGTTGCAGGGCGGGCGCCCGGGCGCGCTCATCCGGGGTCAGATAGGCATTGCGGGACGACAGCGCCAACCCGTCCGCCTCCCGCACCGTCTCCACGCCCAGGATTTCGGTTTCGATGTCCAGATCCCGGGCCATGCGGCGGATCACGCACAGCTGCTGGTAGTCCTTTTCCCCAAACAGGGCCCAGTCGGCCCGCGCCTGGTTTAGCAGCTTGGCGACCACCTGGGCCACGCCGGCGAAATGGCCGGGGCGGAAGGCGCCGCACAGCTGGTCGCTTAACCCCGGCACCGCGACCGTGGTGACGAAGCCGCGCGGGTACATCACCTGGGGTGCAGGTGCCCAGACCGCGTGGCCGCCGGCCGCCGCCACCGCCGCCAGATCGGCCGCCATCTGGCGGGGGTAACGGTCGAAATCCTCAC
>CAYNRD010000413.1:0-2785 GCA_964399515.1 uncultured Mycobacteriaceae bacterium
CAGAGCCCGCCGCCGGCCCGGGACAGCTACCTGCGCCAGGACCGCATTCTTGAGATCGCCACGGCCAACGGCGTGGACGGCGTGCATCCCGGCTATGGCTTTTTGTCCGAGAACGCCGACTTCGCCGAGGCGCTGGCGAACGCCGGCATCCGCTTCGTGGGGCCGCCGGCGGCTGCCATCCGGGCCATGGGCGGCAAGTCCCAAGCCAAGGCCCTGATGGCCAAGGCCGGGGTGCCGTTGGTCCCCGGCTATCACGGCGCCGACCAGGACCCGGACGCCCTGTTGCGCGCGGCCGAGGAGATCGGCTTTCCGGTTCTGATCAAGGCCTCGGCGGGCGGCGGCGGCAAGGGCATGCGCGCGGTCGAGGATGCGGCCCAGTTTCCCGCGGCGCTGGACGGCGCCAAGCGGGAGGCGGCCAGTTCCTTCGGTGATGACCGGGTGCTGGTGGAAAAATACCTGACCCAGCCCCGGCATGTGGAAGTCCAGGTGTTTTGTGACGCCCAGGGCGGTGCCGTTCACCTGTTCGAGCGGGACTGTTCGGTCCAGCGCCGGCATCAGAAGGTGATTGAGGAGGCGCCCGCACCGGGCATGACCGGGGCCTTGCGGGCCCGCATGGGGGCGGCGGCGGTCTCGGCGGCCCAGACGATCGGCTATGTCGGCGCGGGCACGGTCGAATTTCTGCTCGATGGGGGCGGGTCGTTCTACTTCATGGAAATGAACACCCGCCTGCAGGTGGAACACCCGGTGACCGAGGCGATCACCGGCCAGGATCTGGTCGAATGGCAGCTGCGGGTGGCCTCGGGCGAGGCGCTGCCGCTGTCCCAGGACCAGCTGACCATCACCGGCCACGCCTTCGAGGCCCGACTGTACGCAGAGGATCCGGACAGCGACTTCCTGCCCCAGACCGGGCGGTTGAGCCATGTGGCCTTCCCGGCCGAGGACCGGTTTTGCCGGATCGATTCGGGCGTCGTCGCGGGCGACCGGATCTCGATCCATTATGACCCGATGATCGCCAAGGTCATCGCCTGGGACGTGGACCGGGCCGCCGCCGCCCGGCGGCTGGTCGCCATCCTGGACCGCACAAGGGTGATGGGGGTCAAGACCAACCTGGCCCTGTTGCGCGCCATCGCCAGCCATCCGGGCTTCGCGCCGGCCGAGGGGGCGCTGGATCTGGACACGCGTTTTATCACCCGCTATGGCGCCGACCTGCTTGGCCAACCCGCGCCCGAGCCGGAGCGGATCGCGGTGATCGCGGCCCTGGGCGTGCTGCTGGCCCGCAAGCAGCATGCGGCCCAGGCCGCCGCCCGCTCCACGGAGCCCTGTTCGCCTTGGCATTGGGTCAATGGCTGGCGCCTGAATGGCGAACTGGAGGAGACGCTGCATCTGTCCATCGACGGCGCCGATCATCCGGTGACGGTGGATTACCAGAAGCCCGGCGGGTACCAGCTGCGCACCGAAACCGGCCGTTACCGGGCCAATGGCGGCCTGCGGGACGGCGGCGATCTGCGGGCGGTGATCGATGGGGCGGCGATCACCTGCGGCTTCGTCCAGGATGGCCAGGAGCTGCTGGTCACGGTCCCCGGCCTGCCGCCCTGCGCGGTGCATCTGCGGGATCTGGTCGCCGAGGCCGAGGCCGAGGACGGGCCGGGCGGCAGCCTGACCAGCCCGATGCCCGGCAAGGTCATCGGCATGATGGTCAAGCCGGGCGATGTGGTCGAGGCCGGCCAAGCCTTGCTGGTGCTGGAAGCCATGAAGATGGAGCACACCATCACCGCCCCCCAGGCCGGCACGGTCACCGACCTGCCGTTCCAAACCGGCGACCAGGTCGAGGCCGACCAGCCGCTGGCCGTGATCACCCCCGAGGGGGGCTGAGGCGATGACCTATCCCAGCCAGGTCCGGATCTATGAGATGGGCCCGCGCGACGGCTTGCAGAACGAGGCCGAGCCGGTGGACGTGGCGATGCGCGTCGCCCTGGTCGATCGGCTGACGGCGGCGGGGCTGCCCGCGATCGAGGCCGGGGCGTTCGTCAGCCCGAAATGGGTGCCGCGCATGGCCGGCAGCGACGCGGTGTTCGCCGGCATCACCCGCGAACCCGGGGTGGTGTACGCGGCGCTGGTGCCGAACCAGAAGGGCCTGGAGCAGGCGATCGCGGCCCGGGTTGATGAGATCGGCGTGTTCACCGCCGCGTCGGAAAGCTTCAACAAGAAGAACATCAACGCCGGCATTGACGAAAGCTTCGCGCGTCTGGCGCCGGTGATCGCCGGCGCCAAGCAGGCCGGCATCCCCGTGCGCGGTTATGTCTCCTGCGTGGCCGTATGCCCCTATGAGGGGCCGATCGACCCGGCGCGGGTGGCCGAAGTGGCCGCCCGGCTGGACCAACTCGGCTGCCGGGAGGTGTCCTTGGGCGATACCATCGGTGCCGGCACGGTCGGCACGATCGGGGCCATGCTGGACGCGGTGCTGGCCCGGGTGCCGGCGGACCGGCTGGCCGTCCACTTCCATGACACATACGGCCAGGCGTTGGCCAACATTCACCTGGCCCTGCAGCGGGGCATCGCGGTGATCGACACTGCGGTCGCCGGGCTGGGCGGTTGCCCCTACGCCCCCGGCGCCAGCGGCAATGTGGCGACCGAGGATGTGGTCTACATGCTCGACGGGTTGGGGGTCCGAACCGGTGTCGATCTGGCGGCGGTGGCCCAGACCGCCCGGGGGATCAACCGCCAGCTGGGCCGGGTACCGGCGGGGAAGTGCGGCCAGGCGCTGATCGCGATCTCCGATGGCGCG
>CAYNRD010000414.1:0-2770 GCA_964399515.1 uncultured Mycobacteriaceae bacterium
CCCGGCGGCGCGGAGGGGCCGTTCCGATATTGTCGCGCGTGAAACCATTAAGAACAAAGGTTGAAGGCGGACAGAACACCTACTGTCAGTGTGGAATTATCCCACCGCCAATCGGGCGCGGAACCCCATGGCCGCACTGCCACTTCCGGCACCCCGGCATTGTTTCAATAAATTTTGACAATTAACCATTGCCAAAAGAACAAACTGGGAATTGGCCATCCCGGGGCGACAATCAGCCGCCCGGCACCGGGTCCGGCAGGCCGTGCTTGGCCAGGATCGCCGACTGGCGCTCGGCCAGCTTGGTTTCATCGAAATCGGCGATCATCTCATTGAACAGGGTGTACCAGTTCACCTCTGCGGCCAGGTGGATGAACACCGATCCCAGGCCGAGGGCGGCCCGGTCCATGAACACGAACTCCCGCGGGACTTCGACACCGCCGACCCGCCGCAGGGCCATGTGCACCTCCCGCGCCTTTTCCCGGCCGTAGACGCCGTTGTTGGTCTCACCAATGGTGCGCACCCGATCCTCCAGGATCGGGCCGTACAGGAACCGGGCCCAGATGTTCAGAACCTCGATGGTGTCCTTGGTCAGGTCCTTGAAGCCCCAGGTCTCATAAGCGTGGACGGCCAGGTCCAGATCCTCGGTCTGCAGGGCGCGGTACAGGTCGATGACGCCGCGCACGAAGGCGGGCGGGAACACCCGGATGCAGCCAAAATCCAACAGATTGATCGAAAGATCCTCGCGGACCGTGTAGTTGCCCAAATGCGGGTCGCCATGGATGGTGCCGTAGAAATACAGCGGCACATACCAGGCCCGGAACATGTTGTGGGCCAGGGTGTTGCGATCCTCGATCCGGGCGTCCTTATAGCCCAGGATCGGCTTGCCCTCCAGCCAGGTGCTGGTCAACAGGCGGGAGGTGCTGAGGTCCGACACCACCTTGGGCACGTGCACCTGGCCTTCAGCCGACAGCATCTCCGAATACAGGGCGCCGTGTCGCGCTTCCAGCTCGTAATCCAGCTCCTCCCGCAGGCGGGCGGAGATCTCGGCATGGATCTGCTTGGTGGAAATGGCGTTGTCGTAACGCTCGAACACGCCCAACACCATGGACAGCTGGCTCAAATCCGCTTCCACCGCCGACTGCATGTCCGGGTATTGCAGCTTGCAGGCCAATTCGACCCCGTCATGGGACAGGGCCTTGTGCACCTGACCCAGGGAGGCCGCCGCCGTGGCCTCCCGGTCGAAACGGGCGAAGCGCTCCTGCCAGTCCCGGCCCAGCTCGGCGGCCATGCGGCGCTTGACGAACGGCCAGCCCATGCTGGGGGCGTTGGACTGCAGCTGGCGCAATTCGTCGGCATATTCCTCGGGGATCGCTTCGGGGATGGTGGCCAGGATCTGGGCCACCTTCATCAACGGTCCCTTCAGCGCGCCCAGCGCCTCCTTGACATCGGTGGCGTGTTTGCCCCGCTCCAGCTTCAGGCCAAGATACCGCTCCCCGGCCAGTCGGGCCGCCAAGCCGCCCATCGTGGTCGAGACGCGGGCGTAGCGGCGCACGCGCCCGCCCAGGGAGTTTTGTTCCTGAGACATCGAAGACCTGAAATGCTGTGAACCTGCCCGTTAAGTTGGGGCGCCGTGCCCGGGCGACAAGCACCGGTGCGCGCCCGGGGCCATGCTAGGTGTTGCGCAGCAGCACGCCCGCGCCGATTCCCGTGCCCGTGGGGCTCGACGCCGGGCTCGGTTCAGGCCATGACTGTTCAGGATAGGGGTTTTGTGTGTGTGAGGAGGGTCGGATGCCGATCAGGATCGCGCTGCGCCGGATGGCGGTCGCGCTGGGGGTTTTGGCCATGGTCGGCGGTGCCGCGGCCGGTGGCGCGGCCGCGCAGGAGTTGGGCGAGCCCCGGCAGCATCCGTTCATCAGTGAAATGAAGGCCGGCGCGCTGTTCCACAACATCGAGGACGGCGACACGGTGGATGTGAACGTGGAGGTGCTGTTTCACGCCCTGCCGCTGCGCACCGGCTCGGACATCCTGGACTGGGTCTTGCGCCCGCGCCCGCATCTGGGGTTTTCGGTCAACACCAATGATGAGGAAAGCCGCATTTACGGCGGCATCAGCTATGACCTGCCCCTGGGCAACCGGTTTTTCCTGTCCGGCGGCGGCGGTCTGGCAATTTCGAACAACGTGGTCGAAGACCCGGTGCCACCCGGGGACGACGACGCCGACCGGCCGGTCCTGGGCAGCTTCTGGTTCTTCCGGGGCTTCGCCGAAGCCGGCTTCCGGCTGACCGAGCGGCAATCACTGTCGGTCATTTTCGAGCACAGCAATGCATCCGGCATCGTCGACGACAGCGAAGGGCTGAACACGCTCGGCCTGCGCTACGGCCTTCGGTTTTAAAGGGCTTCTTGCGAGCTTCACGCCTTAAGCACGATGCTCGGAACGCATCGAACCCTGCGATCGCGTTCTCGCGCGATTGGGCGTACCGCATCGTCCAGAAAAAACTCGGTCTTCGTGCTGCGTAACTGTTACGCAGCCGGCACGATGGCAGCGATTTAGGGGCGTTCACCGTCGGTGGGTCCGTTGTCTCCACGTGTGGATTTGACGTGGTATTTTTTGAACGGCCAAAGAGCTACGGCAACTTTGGTAAGATCAACGCGCATGAATGAACTAACGGAAACCAACGATAACGTACAGGATCTTTCGCACATTTGACGGTGACGATGGCTGCTTTCAGACTGGCTGAGAGGAGCTGAGAATGGACGAGAGCGAGAAGGCC
>CAYNRD010000415.1:0-2768 GCA_964399515.1 uncultured Mycobacteriaceae bacterium
AACAGGCGGTGCGCGACATCGTCGCCGCGGCGCTCCAAAGTGCCGGCCAGCGCCGCTCGGCCCTGCGTATGCTGTACGTGCAGGACGATACGGCCGACCGGGTTTTGGCGATGCTGGACGGGGCCATGGCCAGCCTGCGCCTGGGCGACCCCTGGGATCTGGCCACCGATGTGGGCCCGGTGATCGACCAGGAGGCCAAGGATGCCATCGATGCCTATTGTCATGCCCTGACCCAACGCGGCGCCCTGATCACCCAGGGCGGCTCCCAGGCGGACCCGGTCGGGCCCTTGCACGTGCGGCCCATGGCCTTCGGCGTCGACGGCATCGGTGATCTGGAGCGTGAGGTGTTCGGCCCGGTCCTGCACGTGGCCCGCTTCAAGGCCCGGGATCTGGACCGGGTGATCGCGGATGTGAACCGAAGCGGCTATGGCCTGACCATGGGTCTGCACACCCGCCTGGACCGGCGCGCCCGGGCGCTGCGCGAGGCGGCCCGGGTGGGCAATCTGTATGTCAACCGCAACCAGGTGGGGGCCGTGGTCGGCGTCCAGCCCTTCGGCGGGGAAGGGCTGTCGGGCACGGGGCCCAAGGCGGGCGGCCCGCGCTATCTGGAGCGGTTCCTGGACCCGACCCCGCCCGGCCGCGCGGTCCCGGTGCCGATCGGCGCGGTGGCGGGGCGGCCGGTGCCGGCCACCGACATCGCCGAGGCGGCCCGTACCAGCCGGGCCCTGATCGCCGCCGACCGGGCCTGGGCTGGGCTGTCCCACTGGGCCGGGCGCCTGCGCGAGCAGGGCCATGGCACGGCGGCGGGCGCGGTGCTGGCCGGGCTGGTCGCCTTGAAGGACCACGGCACGGCGGCTCAACTCCTGCCCGGGCCGACCGGTGAGCGCAACGAGCTGATCGAGGCCGGCCGGGGGGTGATGCTGTGCCTGGGCGGTACTGGCCCGTTCGACGCCTTGGAACAGGCGGCGCTGGCGATCGGGTCCGGCAACGCGGCCGTGGTGGTCTCGGCGTCGTTGCCGGCGGGCTTGCCAGACACACCGGACCTGCCGCTGGCCGTATTGGCCGGCGCCCTGGATCCGGCGGATCTGGCCGTCCTGGAGGGCATCGACGGGGTGATCGCCTATGGCGGCGGGGACAGGGTTCGGCCACTGCGGGTGGCCTTGGCCAAGCGGCCGGGGCCGATCCTGCCCCTGATCACCGAACCCGGGGCCACCCCGGCCCTGGTCATCGAACGGGCGGTTTCCACCGACACCACTGCGGCGGGCGGCAATGCCAGCCTGCTGGCCGCTGCCGGCTGACCCCCGCGATCACGGGCCCGAAGGGTTTGACAACCGGCCCGGTTCCATCGAAACAGGCACCGATTGCCCTAGCCACCGTTCCGGTGCGGACCGCATGCCCAAGATCGACTTCACCCAGTTGACCGCCCTGGTCATCGAGGATCACGATTTTATCCGGTCCGTGGTGCGGAATATCCTGCGCGCCTTCGGCATGCCGACCGTGCTTGAGGCCGCCGACGCCCGGGACGGCTTGGCGCTGGCGACCGAACACAAGCCCAGCGTGATCCTGTGCGATATCGGCATGAAGCCCCTGAACGGCTTCGACTTCGTCATCAACCTGCGCGCCGAGGGCAAGCCGTTCTCCGACACGCCGGTGATCTTCCTGACCGCCCATGACGACCCGGAGGTGGTGCACAGGGCCAAGACCATGCGCGCCGCGGGCTATCTGCTGAAGCCGGTCGGGCCGAAGAAACTGCGGCAAACCGTGGAAACCGTGCTGTCCGGCGAGGGGTGAGCCCCGCCGTGCCCGCGTCCCAACACAAAAAAGGAGCCCCCATGTCCGACCTCAAGGGCAAGACGGCGATCATCACTGGCTCGACCAGCGGCATCGGCCTTGGCATGGCCAAGGGCATGGCCCAAGCCGGCATCAACATCGTGCTGAACGGCTTCGGCGACGCGGACGCCATCGAACGGGAACGGGCGGCGATCGAGGCCGCCGGCGTCCAGTGCCGCTATGACGGCGCGGACATGACCAAGCCCGATGAGATCACCGGCATGGTCGATCGCACGGTCGAGGCGTTCGGATCGGTCGATATCGTGGTCAACAATGCCGGCATCCAGAACGTCCAGCCGGTGGAGGAGTTCCCGCCCGGCAAATGGGACGCGATCATCGCGATCAACATGAGTTCGGCCTTCCACACCGTGCGCCAGGCGGTGCCGCACATGAAAAAGCGGGGCTGGGGCCGGATCATCAACGTCGCCAGCGCCCATGGCCTGGTCGCCTCGCCCTACAAATCCGCCTATGTGACCGCCAAGCACGGCATCGTCGGCTTCACCAAGACCATCGCCTTGGAACTGGCCCAGGACGGCATCACCGCGAACGCCATCTGCCCGGGCTATGTCTACACGCCGCTGGTGGAAGGCCAGGTAGCGGACACCGCCAAGGCCCGGGGCCTGACCGAGGAACAGGTGATCAAGGACGTGCTGCTGGCCGCCCAGTGGACCAAGAAGTTCGTCACCGTCGAGCAACTGGCCGGGGTGGCCGTGTTCCTGTGCTCGGACGCCGCCGAGAACATCACCGGCGTCGCGCTGCCGGTCGATGGCGGCTGGACCGCGGCCTGACCGATCGGGAGGACCCAGCCGCCATGAACCGTGACGAGATCCTCAAATCGCCGTCCATGCCGCCCTCGGCGCCCAGCTACCCGCATGGCCCCTATCTGGTCTTTGATCGGGTATACTTGATCCTGATCTATGAGACGGACCCCGAGTCCC
>CAYNRD010000416.1:0-2763 GCA_964399515.1 uncultured Mycobacteriaceae bacterium
GCGCTGGCCCTCGGCGTAGATGGTGTCGAACGCCAGCGACGACTTGCCGGAGCCGGACAGGCCCGTGATCACCGTCAGGCTGTCGCGCGGGATGTCCACATCGACGCCGGTCAGGTTGTGTTCGCGTGCGCCGCGCACGGAGAGGGTCTTCAGCATCGGGCGGGCCTCGGGGCTTGTCTCAGGCGTAAGAACATAATAAGAACATATCCGCCAGCGGAAGCGGCTACTATGGCGCCGCGGCCCGGCGGTGGCGAGCGGCTTTCCATGGGGGGCCGCCATGCCCCGTTGTTCCCCGCCGTGGCAAACTGAATTAGGGTCCACGGCATTCCGAGTCATCCCGAAGGGAAGTGAGAATTCATGGCCGGCAGCGTCAACAAGGTGATTTTGGTGGGCAATCTGGGCCGCGACCCGGAGGTGCGGTCGTTCAGCAATGGCGGCCGGGTGGCCAACCTGTCGGTCGCGACCTCCGAACGCTGGACCGACAAGCAGTCGGGCGAAAAGCGCGAGCGCACCGAATGGCATCGGGTGGCGATCTTCAACGACCGTCTGGCCGATGTGGCCGAGCGGTATTTGAAGAAAGGCTCCAAGGTCTATGTGGAAGGCCAGCTGGAAACCCGCAAATGGCAGGACCAGTCGGGCCAGGACCGCTATTCGACCGAGGTGGTGCTGCGCCAGTTCCGGGGGGAGTTGACCATCCTGGACAGCCGGGGCGAGGGCGGATCCGGGGGCGGCGGCTATGGCGACGACCGGGGCTTCGACGGGCCGCCGGGCGATGACCGCGGATATGGCGGCGGCGGCGGTGGCGGTGGCGGTGGCGGCCGTGGCGCGCCCGCGCCCGCACCGGAACTCGACGATGACATCCCGTTCTGATCCCGGGGGGCTCCCCCGCTGATCCACGCCGGCCCTCCCGCACCTGGGGAGCCCTGGTGGCGGGCGCGGTTGCGCCGGCACCTGTCGGAACTGCTGCGGCTGGCGGTGCCGGTGGTCATCGCCCGGTCCGGAACCCTGACCCTGGACGTGGCCACCAACATCATCCTGGGCCATTACGCCGCCCAGGACCTGGCTTATCGGGGGCTGGCGGTGACCATCACCAGCACCCTGAACGTCACCCTGGCCGGGCTGATGATGGGCACCATGGTGATGGTTGCCCAGGCCCTGGGCCGGGGGGAGACAGCCGAATGCGGGGCGATCTGGCGCCGGTCGCTGCCCTTCGCCCTGCTGGTCGGCCTGCCGGCGACGCTCTTGGCGCTCTTGGGTCCAAGCCTGTGCCTGGCCCGGGGCCAGACGCCGGAGGTGGCGTCGGGGGCGGGGGAGGTGCTGCGGATTCTGGCCTGGGGGCTGATCCCGACGGCGTTGTTCTTCGCCTGCGTGGGCTTTCTGGAGGGGATCCGGCGGCCCTGGTGGGGTACTTGGATCATGCTGGGCGCCAATCTGCTCAACATCGTGCTGACCCTGCCTCTGGTCCATGGCTGGGGGCCGGTGCCGGCGTTGGGTGCCGAAGGCTCGGCCATCGCCACGGTGATCATCCGGGTCCTGGTCGCCATCACCGCCCTGGCGCTGATCTGGTGGGGTGGGCGGTTTTGGGCGGCGGATGAGCCGGCCGGGTCCTACGGCCTGCGTGCGACCCCGCGCCCCCGCTGGCGGGACGGCATGCCCCAAAGGCGTCTGGGCTTCGCCGCCGGCGCCAGCGCCGCGGTCGAAAGCACGGCGTTCACCGCCCAGGTGATCTTCGCCGGCTGGCTGGGGGTGACGGCGCTGGCCAGCTATGTGGTGGCGTTCAACACGCTGGCGGTCACCTTCATGACCGCGCTCGGCATCGCGTCGGCCACGGCGGTGCGCACCGGCATCGCCTTCGGCCGGCGGGACTTCCCCGATCTGCGCCTGGCCGGCTGGACCGGGCTGGGCCTCAACACCGCGCTGATGCTGGCCTTGGGGGCCGTGATCAGCGCTATGCCCGGCACGGTCGCCGGGCTGTTCGCCGGGGATGCCGCCGTGGTCGCCGCCGCGACGCCACTGATCGCGCTGTTGGTCTATATCCTGGTGTTCGACGGCGGCCAGGTGGTGCTGGCCGGCGCATTGCGCGGCCGGGGCGATACCTGGATTCCGACGCTGACCCATTTCGTCAGCTATTGGGGGGTGATGATCCCGCTGGGCTGGGTGTTGGCGATCCGGCTGGAGGTGGGGGTGGTCGGGTTGTTCCTGGCGGTGCTGACGGCCAGCCTGGCCTCGACGGGGTTTTTGCTGTGGCGATTCTGGTCCCTGAGCCGGGCGTGACGGCGGTTGTGCTCGCCTCCGGAACACTGCCCTCTAGCCCATTGACTTAATTGCCAGATTTCCCGCCTCCGGCGCCGATTGTTCGATGCCTTTCGACTGTGCTAGGGGATGATGGTGCGACGCACGCCCCAGCATGGCCGGCGGCGTGCGGTTGGCTTTGTCAGGTAAGGCGTTGCGGTGACCGATACGGTACTCCCCCCCTCCGCGCCGGGTGACGGCGACGGTTTCGATATCCAGCCCGTCACCATCGAAGACGAGATGCGGCGGTCCTATCTGGACTACGCCATGAGCGTCATCGTCAGCCGGGCCTTGCCCGATGCCCGCGATGGCTTGAAGCCGGTGCACCGGCGCATTCTCTACGCCATGAAGAAGGGCGGCTACGACAGTACCAAGCCGTTCAACAAATCCGCCAAGATCGTCGGCGAGGTGATGGGGAAGTATCACCCCCATGGCGACGGTGCCATCTATGACGCCATGGTACGCATGGCC
>CAYNRD010000417.1:0-2760 GCA_964399515.1 uncultured Mycobacteriaceae bacterium
TGAGCCGGTTCACCGTTTTTTCCGAAGCCCCCGCCCCGGACCCCCATGTGTCGCTGGATCGTCGCCGCCGACGCTTGCGGTTTCGGTCCTGTCACCGCGGCACCCGGGAGGCGGACTTGATTCTGGGCCGCTTCGCCGACGCCGAGATCGACGGGTTTGGGCGCCAGGACCTGGACGCCTATGAGGCGCTGATGGCCCATGCCGACCCGGATTTGTACAACTGGCTGAACGGCCATGAGCCGGTGCCGGATGCCGTCGACACACCCGTGTTCCGGCGCCTGGTCGCCTTCACCCGGGACCGGGCCAAGGTCAAGGGCGGGGTATGAGCACGGCGGAGTTCGGGTTCTCCCTGACCCCGGCCCGGCCGGGCCGGGTGGTGATCGGCGGCGTGCCCGAAGGCCATGACGCCCGGGTGATCGCGGGTCTGGCCAGAAACCGCCTGACCCAGGCGGTCGAAGACGGCAAAAGCCCGGTGACCCTGCATGTCGCCGCCGACGACCAGCGCCTGGCGCGCCTGTCCGCCGCATTGGCGTTTTTCGCCCCCGATCTGCTGGTGCTGCCGCTGCCGGCCTGGGATTGTTTGCCCTATGACCGGGTGTCGCCGAACCCGGATGTCACCGCCCGGCGGGTCAAGACCCTGAACAGGCTGGCGGGGCGGCTGCCGGCCGGCCGGCCAATCCTGGTGCTGGCGACCGTGAACGCGGTGCTGCAGCGCCTGCCGCCGCCAGAGCACTTCAAGGGCGCGGGCTTCACCGCCGAGCCCGGCACGCGTGTCGACATCGCGGCGCTGCAGGCCCTGCTGATCGACAGCGGCTATGGCCGCGTCCACACGGTGCGGGAGCCGGGCGAATTCGCCATCCGGGGCGACATCATCGACATCTTCCCCCCCGCTGACCCAAGCCCGGTGCGCATCGACCTGTTCGGGGACGAGGTGGAGAAGTTGCGCCGGTTCGATCCAGTCACCCAGACCTCGACCGGATCCAGGAAAGCGCTGCGCCTGGGCGCGATCACCGAGTTTTTCCTGGATGAAGGCTCGGTCGAGCGGTTCCGGTCCGGCTACCGGGCGGAATTCGGCGCGGTCACGGGCACCGACCCCTTGTATGAGGCGGTCAGCGACGGCCGGCGCATGGCCGGCATGGAGCATTGGCTGCCCCTGTTCCATGACCGCATGGCGACCCTGTTCGACTACCTGCCCGACGCGGTCGTGACCCTGGACCACCAGACCGACGCTGCGGTGGCCGCGCGCCTGGACCAGGTCCGGGAATTCCACCAGGCCAGGCGGACGCTGTACGAGGCCGGGACCACGGGGACGGGGGCGGTCTACAAGCCCCTGGCGCCGGAGACGCTGTACCTGTCCGCGGGGGATTGGGGGGCGGCCCTGGCCGCCCGCGCGGTCGCCGACCTGACCCCGTTCGGCCTGCCCGACGGCGCCCAGGGTGTGGACATGCAGGGCAAGAAGGGCCGGGATTTCGCCGAAATCCGCAACGCGCCCGACGGCCACCTGTACCCGGAGGTGCGCAGCCACATCGCCCGGCTGGGCCGGGATAAGCGCCGGGTGCTGGTGGCCGGCTACACCCCGGGCGCCCGGGACCGTCTGTGCCAGATGCTCACCGAACACGGCGCGTGGGAGGTGGTGGCGGCCCAAACCCTGGCGGAGGCGGACGCCCTGGGGGAAGGGCGGGCGGCGGCCGTGGTGCTGCCGTTGGAGACCGGATTCGAGGCACCGGACCTGGCGGTGATCACCGAACAGGACATCCTGGGCGACCGGCTGACCCGGCCCCAGAAAAAGCGCAAGACATCGGACGCCCTGATCCAGGAGATCACCTCCCTGTCGGAGGGGGACTTCGTTGTCCACGCCGAGCATGGCATCGGCCGCTATGACGGGCTGGAGACCCTGACCGTCGGCGGTGCCCCCCATGACTGCCTGAAGCTGGGCTATGCCGGCGGCGACAAGTTGTATGTGCCGGTGGAAAACATCGACGTCCTCAGCCGGTTCGGCGCCGCTGAGGGCGGGGCGGTCTTGGACCGGCTGGGCGGGGCCGGCTGGCAGGCCCGGAAGGCCCGGGTCAAGAAGCGGCTGAAGGACATGGCCGACGCCCTGATGCGGGTGGCCGCGGCCCGCGCCCTGAAAAGCACCGAGCCCTTGCCGCCGCCCGACGGTGCCTATGAGGAGTTCGTGGCCCGCTTCCCCTATCACGAAACCGAGGACCAGGCCCGGGCGATCGAGGAGGTGCTGGACGATCTGGCCTCGGGCCGGCCCATGGACCGGCTGGTCTGCGGCGATGCTGGCTTCGGCAAGACCGAGGTGGCGTTGCGCGCCGCCTTCGTCACGGCGCTGAACGGCAAACAGGTGGCGGTGGTGGTGCCGACCACACTGTTGGCCCGCCAGCACCACAACGGCTTCAAGACCCGCTTTCAGGGCCTGCCGGTGCGCCTGGGCCAGCTGTCCCGCATGGTGACGCCCAAGGACCAGAAGGCGATCAAGCAGGAGCTGGCGGACGGCAGCCTGGACATCGTGGTTGGCACCCACGCGTTGTTGTCAAAGTCGATTAAGTTTGATCGTTTAGGCCTTGTGATTGTTGATGAAGAGCAGCATTTCGGTGTCAAGCAGAAAGAGCACCTGAAGGCGCTGAAGGAGAATGTCCACGTCCTGACCCTGACCGCCACGCCGATCCCGCGCACGCTGCAGATGGCGCTCTCCGGGGCGCGGGAATTGAGCCTGGTGACCACCCCGCCCGTGGACCGGCTGGCCGTGCGCAC
>CAYNRD010000418.1:0-2749 GCA_964399515.1 uncultured Mycobacteriaceae bacterium
ACGAACACCAGACGACCGTAGACGGTGCCGTGGCCGGTGATCACGCCATCGCCGGGTATCTTGCTCTCCCCCATGCCGAAATCATGGCACCGGTGTTCGACGAACATGTCGTATTCCTCGAACGAGCCCTCATCCAGCAGCAGCGACAGCCGTTCCCTCGCGGTCAGCTTGCCCTTGGCGTGCTGGCTTTCGATCCGGCGCTCCCCGCCGCCCAGGCGGGCCTGATCGCGCTTGCGTTCCAACTGTTCGATGATGTCGTGCATCCAGCACTCCGGCTGCAGGTCAAAGACGAGGCTGATCAAGCACCTAACACGGGATCAGCCGCTTCGCCACGGCTGTTCGGATCAGCCGACCGGTTCCAGCGCCCGGAAGAACCGGTCGGCCGCGCGCAGTTCGGCGGCCAAGGCGGCCCGCGCCCGTTGGGCTTCGGCATCCCGGCCCCATTGGCGGGCCTGGTAATCCTCATCCAACTGGCTCAGATCCGTGGCCCGATCGCCATCCAGCCGACCATCCCGCAGCGCCAGCGCCAACACGATCGAGCCCAGCAGCCGGGTGGTGTGGGCCAGGCCGGTCAGCCGGTACGGGTCCAGGGGCCGGACCACGGCCGCGATCGCCCGGGGCACCGCCTGGGGCTGGTGGACCTGCATGATGCCGTAGGTGACCGTGAACGGCGCTTCGTAGCTGCGGATCGCCCAGTCCAGATGGGGCTGCCAGTGTTGGCCTTGCAGGGCGGCCAAGTCCGCCGGCCGGTCGGCGCGGTAGCACAACAGATCGCTGCCGGCATAGGCGATGGTGTCCTGGGCGACCCGGTCCATGGCATGGGCGGTGCGGTCGGCGGCGGTGTTGGCCAGCTGGGTCAGGGGCATGGTCTCGGGCCGGATATCCTCGGCCTGCGCCCGCCACTCCCCGGCGATCGCGTCGGCCAAGGCTTGGGTGGGTACGGCCAGCGGTTGCTTGTCCGGCGTCTTGACCGGCTTGCCGTCCAACAACAGGCCAAAGCCGCCCGGGCCGGGCGCGGTGGCGACGGTTTGGTAAAATCGTCTCATCGTTAAGCATTTATCCGAAAATCCCAGGCATCACCAAGGCCATGGTCCAACGACTCGATGCGACTTCCCGCCCGACGACCGGGGACCCCGGATGCGCGACCCCGCTGAGCGTGGCCGACCGCGCGCTGTTGGCCGTTGACGGCACCTGGTTGGGCATTTGGGAACTGGATGTGGCGACGGGCCGGGTGCTGACCTCCTCGGCGACGCACCACTTGCTGGGCGTGGGCACGGGCACGGCCGGGCTGCGCACCTGGGTCCGGCGCCTGCACCCGGACGATCTCAAGCGTTTGCGCCAGGCCTTCGCCAACCACCATGCCGATCCGGATACGCCGCCATTCTGGTGGCACGGCCGCATGCGCCACAGCGATGGCCGCTGGGTGTGGGTGGAGGTGATGGGGCGGCTGTACCCGGACGGGCGCGCGATCGGCACCCTGCGTGACATCGAGTTCCTGAAGGCCCAGGAAAACGCCATCCGCCAGGCCCGGGTGGCGGCTGAGCGCGCCTCCCACGCCAAGTCCGACTTCCTGGCCAACATGAGCCACGAGCTGCGCACGCCGATCACGGGCGTGCTGGGCATCGTGGACCTGTTGTTGGCCAGCGCCATGACCGGCGAGCAGCGGCGGTTCATGGTGACCTTGAAGGAGTCCGCCGAAACCCTGTTAACGGTCCTGAACGACATCTTGGACATTTCCAAGATCGAGGCCGGACAATTGACCCTGGAGCGGATCAGCTTCGCCCCCCGGGCGCGGATCAACACCGTCATCGACCTGCTGCGCCCGATGGCGTCCCAAAAGGGGCTGGCCCTGGATCTGGTGCTGCCCGACGACCTGCCGCGGGCCTTGCGGGGCGACCCGACCCGGCTGCAACAGGTGCTGTTCAACCTGGGCAACAACGCGATCAAGTTCACCGAACGCGGCCGGGTGGAGGTCAAGGTGGCCCGGGTGACGGCGGCGGGCGACGGCCATGAACTGCGCTTCGAAGTGCGGGACACCGGCATTGGCATCCCCCAGGAAGCGCAAGGCAAGCTGTTCGACAGCTTCACCCAGGCCGATGCCACCACCAGCCGCCGCTTCGGCGGCACCGGGTTGGGCCTGGCGATTTGCAAGACCCTGGTCGGCATGATGGATGGGGACATCGGGGTCAGCTCCGTGCCCGATCTGGGCTCGCTGTTCTGGTTCACCGCCCGGTTCGGCCGGGGCGACGTGGCCGAGGCGCAAGCCCTGGAGCGCAAGCCCGCGCCGCCGTCCGAGCCCCAGCCGGCCCTGGCGGCGGGCACCCGCATGCTGGTCGCCGAAGACAATGAGGTGAACCGGATGATCATCCGCCTGGGGCTGGAAGGGATGGGCCACCGGGTGGATGTGGTGGAAAACGGCCGCGAGGCCGTGGCCCAGGCCGGGGATGAGGAGTACGACCTGATCTTCATGGACATGCAGATGCCGGTGATGGACGGGCTGGAGGCCACCCGGGCGATCCGGGATTTGACCGGGCCGGGGGGTGCCGTGCCAATCATCGCGTTGACCGCCGACGCGATGCCGGAACACCGGCAGACCTATCTGGATTCCGGCGTGGACGCGGTCTTGACCAAGCCGATCGATTGGGACCGGATCCGGGCCGAAATCGAACGATTGGTCGGGGCCGGCGAACGGTCCGATCCCGCCCGCGCCGATGGGGCCGCCCCCGCCGATACCGGCCGGGCGGTGATC
>CAYNRD010000419.1:0-2746 GCA_964399515.1 uncultured Mycobacteriaceae bacterium
AAGACCCTCCGCTATTCCATCTCCCAGGGCATTCCGGGCTTGCGGCGGGCGGCGGCCGGCTATTACGCCCGGCGCTTCGGGGTCTCTCTGGACCCGGAGCGGGAGGTGGTGGTCACGATCGGCTCCAAGGAGGGGCTGGCCAACCTGGCCCAGGCCATCTCAAGCCCGGGCGATATCATCCTCGTGCCGAACCCCAGCTACCCAATCCACATGTTCGGCTTCATCATCGCCGGTGCGGCCATCCGGTCCCTGCCGGTCGGCCCGGACCTGGATTTCATGGCCGGGCTGGAACGGGCCGTGCGCCACTCCGTGCCCAAGCCCGCGGCCCTGGTGCTGAACTTCCCCGCAAACCCGACCGCCTGCGTGGTCGATTTGGACTTCTACCGCCCGATCGTGAGCTTCTGCCGCCAGCATGGCATCCACATCCTGTCCGATCTGGCCTATTCGGAAATCTATTTCGGTGACCGGCCGCCGCCCTCGATCCTGGAAATCCCCGAGGCGCGGGACATCGCGGTGGAGTTCACCTCCATGTCCAAGACCTATTCCATGCCGGGGTGGCGGATCGGCTTCGCGGTCGGCAATGCCCGGCTGTGCGCGGCCTTGGCACGGGTGAAGTCCTATCTGGACTATGGCGCGTTCACGCCGATCCAGGTGGCCGCCGCGGCGGCCCTGAACGGCCCCCAGGACTGCGTTGACCAGATCCGGGCCCTGTACAAGGAACGGCGCGATGTCCTGGTGCAGGCCTTCGCCGAGGCCGGCTGGCCGGTGCCGGTGCCGGACGCCACCATGTTCGCCTGGGCGCCGATCCCCGAGGCGTACGCCCATCTGGGCTCCCTGGCGTTTTCCAAGCTGTTGCTGGAGAAAGCCCAGGTCGCGGTGGCCCCCGGCGTGGGCTTTGGCGAGTACGGGGAGGGGTATGTCCGCCTGGGCCTGGTGGAAAACCGCCACCGCATCCGCCAGGCGGCGCGCAACATCAAGCAGTTCTTGAACCCGGGGCAAGCGGCCGTTCGGCCGTCGGAGGCGGCGGAATGAGCAACGCGTTGCGGGTCGGCCTGGCCGGCCTGGGCACGGTCGGCGTCGGTGTGGCGGAAATCCTACACGCCCATGGGGCCCTGCTGGCGGCCCGTTGCGGCCGGCCGATCGCGGTTGCCGCCGTGTCGGCCCGGGACCCGAACAAGGACCGGGGCGTCGATCTGTCGGGGGTGACCTTCCATGCCGATGCCCGGGATCTGGCGCGCGATCCGGGCATCGACGCGGTGGTGGAGGTGATCGGCGGCGAGGATGGCATCGCCTTGGACGTTTGCCGACTGGCGCTGGAGCGCGGCGCGTCGGTGGTTACCGCCAACAAGGCGCTGCTGGCCCATCACGGCGCCGAACTGGCGGCCTTGGCCGCGGCGCGGGGCGGCGTGTTGGCCTATGAGGCGGCGGTGGCCGGCGGCATTCCGATCATCAAGGGGGTGCGCGATGCCCTGGCCGGCAACCGGCTGACGGCGGTGCGCGGCATCCTGAATGGCACCTGCAACTTCATCCTGAGCGAGATGCGCGAGACCGGCCGGGACTTCGCCGATGTCCTGGCCGAGGCGCAGGCCCTGGGCTATGCCGAGGCGGACCCCAGCTTCGATGTCGATGGCATCGACGCCGCCCACAAGCTGGCGATCCTGGCCGGGCTCGCCTTCGGCGGCACGGTGCCGTTCGAGGCCATCCCGGTGGAGGGCATTCGGCGCATCGCCGCGGCCGATATCGCCTATGCGGACCAGCTGGGCTACCGGATCAAGCTGCTGGGCATCGCCGCCCAAACGGCCGGGGACGGGGCCGGAGCGGCCGTGGAAATCCGCGTGCACCCGTGCATGGTGCCCGCCGGTCACCCGCTGGCGGCCGTGGAAGGCGTGTTCAACGCCGTCGCCTGCCAGGGTGACTTCGTCGACAGCGTCATGATGGTCGGCCGTGGCGCCGGGCGGGGGCCGACCGCGTCGGCCGTGGTCGCCGATCTGGTCGATCTGGCCCGGGGCTTCGCGCCGCCCAGCCTGGGCCTGCCGGCCGATCGTCTGTCCCGGATCGACCCCCGGCCCATGGCGGCCCATCGCGGCCCCTATTACCTGCGCCTGAAGGTGCTGGACCGGCCCGGTGTCATCGCCGATATCGCCGCGGCCATGCGCGACCATGACATCTCCATGGAAAGCGTGCTGCAGCGCGGCCGGGCGCCCGGTGACCCGGTGGACGTGGTCATCGTCACCCATGACGCCCGGGAAGCCGCCATGACCGCCGCCCTGGCGACGATCGGCGCCAACGACGCCGTGGTCGAGCCGCCGCATCTGATCCGCATCGAACCGCTGTCCGATTGACCGGGACCGACCGGTCGGTTTTGTCGTCCCCCAGCCCAGGCTCCCCCATGCCCAAAGCCAGCCCCGCCGCCCCGATCCTGGACCGCAACCTGACCTTGGAAGCGGTCCGCGTCACCGAGGCGGCGGCCATCGCCGCCGCCACCCAGATGGGGCGCGGCGACGAGAAGGCGGCCGACCAGGCGGCCGTGGACGCCATGCGCACGGCGCTGAACTCGCTCGACATGCGGGGCATGGTGGTGATCGGGGAGGGCGAGCGGGACGAGGCGCCGATGCTGTTCATCGGTGAGGCGGTCGGCACCGGCACCGGCGCCGAGATCGACGTGGCCCTGGACCCGTTGGAGGGCACCACCATCACCGCCAAGGGCGCGCCCAACGCGCTGGCGGTGCTGGCCCTGGCCAGCCGG
>CAYNRD010000420.1:0-2732 GCA_964399515.1 uncultured Mycobacteriaceae bacterium
GCAATATTTGCCTCGATCTCGGCAAAACTTGCCGTATCGCAGTCCCGCACCACCGGCACCACCAGCCCGTTCGGCGTGGAGACCGCAACGCCGATGTCATAGTAATTCTTGTAGACGATGTCGTCGCCGTCGATCTCCGCGTTGACCGCTGGCAGCTCCTTCAAGGCGGATACGGCCGCCTTCACGAAAAAGCTCATGAAGCCCAGCTTGATGTCGTGCTTCTTCAGGAACGCGTCCTTGTATTCGTTGCGCACCGCCATCATCGCCGACATATCCACCTCATTGAAGGTGGTCAGCATGGCTGCCGTGTTCTGGGCCTGCTTCAGGCGGGCGGCGATGGTCTTGCGCAGCTTGGTCATCCGCACCCGCTCTTCCCGGTCCTTCTGGGGGCGGGCGGCGGCGGTGGGGCGTTCGAAGGCCGGCACCTGGATCACGGCGCCATCGCCGGCGGGTGCGGGCTTGACCGCCTGGGCATCTTCCTTCAGCACCCGGCCGCCCTTGCCGCTGCCGGACACATCGGCGGCATCAACACCCTTTTCAGCCAGGATCTTGGCGGCCGATGGCATCGCCACCCCAGCAGCCGATGTGTCCGTCGGCGCCGGCGCCGGCGCTGCGGCCGGGGCGGGTGCCGCCGCGGGCTTTTCGGCCGGGGCTGCAGCCGGCGCTGGGGCCGCCTTGCCGTCCGTGGACAACACGCCCAATAGGGCGCCAATCTCCACCGTGTCGCCGTCCTGGGCGGTGATCTCGGCCAGGACACCGGCTTCCGGCGCGTTCACCTCCATGGTCACCTTGTCGGTTTCCAACTCGACAACGGCTTCGTCCTTGCCGACCGCGTCACCCGGCTTTTTCAGCCACTGGGCGATGGTCGCCTCGGTCACGGATTCGCCGAGCGTCGGGACCTTGATGTCGATGGTCATGGGGCACTTCCCGGAATGGTGGGCGGAGGCTGCCGCGCCACGCCAACCCGGGGCAGGATCCGGGCGCCTGGGCCGCGGGCCGTAGGCTTTTGCGTGGTAGCGAATTCTCCCAACCACGGCAAGGCACCGGGCCAAGCCGCCGCAAGAGTTGATCGCCGGGCCATGGGCGCGCCCGATTTCGGGCAATCGCAAGGCAAGGACCTGCGACATGTGGCCAAGACCGTATCGGATGGTTAACACTGCCCCCTGTTCCATCCGTGTTCCAACCTGTCCCCAGCCCGCCTGCCCATGTCCGTCGCACCGATCGTCCCGCTGAAATTCACCAACCCCGATGTGACCGCCGACGGCCAACGCCGGGCGTCCGTGGCGCTGTCCCGCCTGGACACGCTGTGGATCAACACCGGCACCCTGTGCAACATCGCCTGCGCCAACTGCTACATCGAAAGCAGCCCCAAGAATGACGCGCTGGCTTATATCAGTGCCGCCGAGGTGGCGGGCTACCTGGATGAGCTGCAGCGGGACGGCTGGCCCACCCTGGAGATCGGCTTCACCGGCGGTGAGCCATTCTTGAACAAGGACCTGCTGGCCATGGTGGAGGACGCGCTGGGCCGCGGCTTCCAGGTCTTGATCCTGACCAACGCCATGCGCCCGATGCATCTGCACAAGGACGGCTTGCTGGATTTGCGTCGCCGCTTTGCCGACCGGCTGCGCCTGCGGGTCTCCATCGACCATTTCGATCCCGAAATCCATGAGCAGGAACGGGGCAAGGGCACCTGGGCCCCCATGGAGCAGGGCCTGGTTTGGTTGGCCGAACACGGGTTCTGGCTGGCGGCGGCGGGCCGGGTCGGCTTCGAACCCCAGGGGGAGGCGGCGCTGCGCCAGGGCTTCCAGGACCTGATCGACCGGCTGGGCGTGCCCCTGGACAGTACGGATCCGGAACGGTTGGTGCTGTTCCCGGAAATGGACCCGGGTGCCGAAGTGCCGGAAATCACCGAGGCCTGCTGGGGTCTCCTGCACAAGGACCCCAACGACGTGATGTGCGCCACCAGCCGCATGGTGGTCAAACGCAAGGGGGCCGATGCCCCCGCCGTGCTGTCCTGCACCCTGCTGGCCTATGACCGGCAGTTCGAACTGGGCCGAACCCTGGATGACGCCAAGGGGCCGGTGAAGCTCAACCACCCCCACTGCGCCAAGTTCTGCGTGCTGGGCGGCGCCTCCTGCAGCCGGGGTTAGGCGCGGGCGTCCAGCAGCTCCTGGACCAGCGGGTTGGGGAATTGGCGCGGCTTGGTGACCGCGTAGAAGCTTTCGACGATGCCGGGCAGGGGGGCGGCCTCCACCAACAGGCCGGTGGCCAGCTCATCCTCGACCACGATCGGCGGCAGCACCGCCAGCCCGGCGCCGCGCCGGGCCAGCAGACGCATCATCGCCATGTCGTCCACCTCGGCCGCGATCCGGGGGGAGACCGCCAGGTCCGCGCACAGGGCATCGAACTGGGCGCGCACGCCCGTGCCGGGCGCCGGCGCCACCACCGGACGGGTGCCGAGCAGGCCGGGCAAGCTGCCGCCGGCGCCGACCCGGTCGCGGGTGCCGATCAGCCCGACCGCCTGGTCGGCTAGCCGGTGCGCCCGAAACCCGCCCGGCAGGGCCGGCGGTTGGGTATCCAGGACCACGTCCAGATCCAGCGCGGCCAGGGCCGCGATCAGATCCGCCGACCGGCCGGACCGCAGCACCACCGAAACATCCGCGCGCCCCAGCAGTGGCGCCACGAACCCGATCTGGAAGTAGCGGGATAGTGTCGTCAGCGCGCCGATGCGT
>CAYNRD010000421.1:0-2727 GCA_964399515.1 uncultured Mycobacteriaceae bacterium
GTCGCACTCTCCGATCCCCAGGCCACCACCCTTTCCGGCGGCCAAGCGCGGCCGGGCGTGGTGTTTGGCGACGGCGCGCCGATCACCCCGCCGACGCCCGGGACCATCGCGAGTGTCTTGGGGCTGGATCAGGCGTTGTCGGACGCAGCCGAAGTGGACGTGCTGATCGTCGGTGGCGGGCCCGCCGGGGTGGCGGCGGCCGTGTATGCCGGCGCGGAGGGGATGTCGGCCATCGTTGTGGAAGAGCTGGCGATCGGCGGGCAGGCCGGCACCTCCTCCCGGATCGAGAACTATATGGGCTTTCCAACCGGGATTTCGGGCGGCGATCTGGTGTGGCGGGGGGAGGTGCAGGCGCTTAAATTCGGCACGCGGTTTGTGCGGCCCCGACGGGTGACCCAGCTCACGCAGATGGACGACGGCCGGTTTTCGGCGACCCTGAATGAAGGGCCGGCGGTCACGGCCCGCGCGGTGGTCATCGCCACCGGCGTGCAGTACCGGCGCCTGCCATGGGAACGGCTGGACTTCTTCGAAGGCCGGGGCGTCTCCTACGCCGCAACCCAGACCGAGGCGCGCTATTGCCGGGACAAGGACGTCGTCGTGGTTGGCGGCGGCAATTCCGCCGGGCAGGCCGCGATGTTCCTGAGCCGCACCGCGCGCCACGTCCATGTCCTGGTCCGGGGCGGCACGCTGGCGACCTCGATGTCCGACTACCTGTCGAGCCGGCTGGACGCGGAGCCGACGATCACGGTGCATTTCAATACCGTGGTGACCGCCCTGCACGGCGACGACCGGCTGGAGGCGGTGACGGTCAGGGGACGCCAGACCGGCGATGAGCGCACCCTTGATGCCGCGGGCCTATTTGTCATGGTCGGCGCCGCACCCAACACCGGCTGGCTGAGCGGCCTGGCCGCGCTTGACGACAAGGGCTTCGCGATCACGGGCGATGAGGCCGGATCGACGCTGTCATTCGAAACCACGACCCCGGGCATCTTCGCCATCGGCGACGTGCGCTCCCGCTCGGTCAAGCGGGTCGCGTCCGCGGTCGGCGAAGGCTCGGTGGTCATCTCACAAGTCTGGACCCGCTTGCGGGACCCCGAAAACCAAGGCAGCACCCCATGAAGATCCTGTGCATTTGGCGCGTCAAGGACGGCGCCGACCTTTCCAAGATCTAATTCCGGGTAATTCCGGGGACAGTATACCGAACTCGGAGAGTTCGGTATACTGTCCCCGGAATTAGTCCCCGGAATTGGTCCAATGCCCCCTATGCCCGAAACCGCTCCCCCTCGGGATCGAACAGCGGTTCCTTGATCAGGGTGGCGGGGCGCATCTGGCCCAAGATTTCGATCTGGAAGCCGTTGCCGGGCTGGGCGTGCTCAGTCGGCACATACCCCAGAGCCACGGACCGGTCCGCCCAGTGGGCGTAAGCCCCCGACGTGACCCAGCCGATCACGGCACCGTCCTTCCAGATCGGCTCATCGGCGAACGCATCCGCGGTGTCGACGTCCACGGTAAAGCAAGCAAGCGTCCGCGATACCCCCCTGTCCCGTTCGGCCATAACGGCGTCCCGGCCGATGAAGTCATTCTTCTTCCAGCCGATGAACCGGTCCAACCGGGCCTCCAGCGGCGAATAGCTGGGGGTGTATTCCCGGCCCCAGGCACCAAAGGCCTTTTCATAGGACAGGGACCGCAGGGCCCGGCCGCCAAAGGGGCGGATGCCATGGTCCGCGCCGGCCTCCAGGATACGATCATACAGCGACCGCTGCAGGGCCGGGTCCACCCACAGCTCATACCCCAGATCGCCGGTGAAGCTGACCCGGCCGATCAGGGCCGGGATCGGCCCCAGATCCATCTCCCGGATGTCTAAGAACTTGAACGCGTCCGCCGAGACGGGTTCGTCCGTCAACGCGGACAGCACGTCCCGGGACTTCGGCCCGGCAATCGACAGACCGGCCAGTGCGGTGCCCAATGCGGTGACCGCCACCGAACCGTCGCCGGGCAGGTGGCTTTCAAACCAGCGCATGTGGAACCCTTCGGCCGAACCAGAGCCGAAGATCATGAACCGCTCATCATCCAGCTTGGCGACGGTCAGATCGCCGATCAGCTTGCCGGTCGGGTTCAGAAGCGGGGCCAGGGTCAGCCGGCCGGTCTTGGGCATGCGGCA
Organism: uncultured Mycobacteriaceae bacterium; assembly: GCA_964399515.1. Lineage (GTDB taxonomy): Bacteria > Pseudomonadota > Alphaproteobacteria > DSM-16000 > Inquilinaceae > CAYNRD01. Next base: position 2,162 of record CAYNRD010000421.1, read on the forward strand.
GGCCAGAATCCGGGACAACCACACCTCCGCCCCAGCTCCGGTGACCCGATACTTGGCGAAACTGGTCGTCTCGATCACGCCAACCCCGGACCGGACGGCCCGGCATTCGGCACCGATGGGGCCAAAGGCGTTGGTGCGGGTGAACGCCACCCGCTCGACCGGCTCCTCCCCCGGCGCCTGGAACCACAGCGCGTGCTCCAGCCCGTAGGAGGCGCCGAACACGGCGTTGGATGCCTTCAGGCGATCGTAGATCGGGCTGGTGCGCAGGGGCCGGCCCGCCGGCAGTTCCTCATGGGGGTAGGAGACCCGGAACCGGCGGGAGTAGTTCTCCCGCACCTTGGCGTGGGTGTAGGCCATGGTCGCCCAATCGCCGTAGCGGGACACATCCATGGCCATGACATCCATGCCCGGATCGCCATCGGCGATCCAGTTGGCCAGGGCCAGGCCGACACCGCCGCCCTGGCTGAACCCGGCCATGACCGCGCACGCGCTCCAGTAGTTCCGCACGCCCCGCACGGGGCCCATCAGCGGGTTCCCGTCCGGCGCGAAGGTGAAGGGCCCGTTGA
>CAYNRD010000422.1:0-2706 GCA_964399515.1 uncultured Mycobacteriaceae bacterium
GGGCAAGCATCGGGCGGCGGTGTCATCAACACTCCTCCTGTGCCTTGCTACCAAACAAGCACAGGGTTCCAGAGGGCGGCCCGTTGCACCGATCCCCCGGGAGTGGTGGTTCCAGATCCAGCCCGTGCTACGACATCTGATAGGCTGCACCCGAACATATCACCAAATATGCCAATTACGCGGTGAGACGACCCCTAGATATCCCGAGGCCGGAGGACTGACAACCGACCGGAGGGCGCGCGGCGGCAAATGTCACCAAAGCGTCACAGTTTCGTAGGCGTCACGCGGCGCCCCGATCGGCCAGGGCCAGATGCCGGGCCGCGAAGCCGCCGCCGGCCATGGCCCCTTCCTCGTCGATGGAGTGGCCCAGGCCCGGCCGGGACAGCACGATGGCCGGAAAGCCGTGCCGGGACAGGTGATCCAGGGCGTGCGGCAGGCTGGCCGGCGGCACCACCTCATCCACCTGGCCGTGGGTCAGGAACACCGGCACCGGGTGCTTGATCTGCCCGGCCAAATCCTCGGGTGCGATCAGCCGGCCGGAATAGCCCAGCACGCAGGCCACCGGATTGGCCCGGCGCGGAGCGATGTGCAGGGCCATCATGCAGCCCTGGCTGAACCCGGCCAGGACCAACTGCCGCTCATCCAAGCCCCGGGACGCCAATTGCTCGTCCAGATAGGCGTCCAGGATTGGTGCGGCGGTCAGCACCCCCTGCCGGATCGCCGCCGGGTCCCGGTTCTGGACGCTGAACCATTGGTAGCCCATGGGCGCCATGTCACAGTGAAACGGCGCGTTGGGGGCGATGAATTCCGCGTCGGGCAGGAACTGGCCCCACACCTGGCTGAGGCCCAGCAGGTCCTGGCCGTCGGCGCCCAGCCCATGCAGCAGCACCACCAGATGCTTGGGCTTGCCGCCGGAGGCGGGGGCGCGGGACGGGCCGGTCAGGGCGGGAAGGTCAGTCATGGAAGTGTCCGGATGCGGGAAATTACAGAGTCGCTGCATGCCACATCTCGCCCTGTCCCGCCAGCTATGGCATTTCAACCGCCATGCCGCCGCCCGAGGTCACCCGCTTCGCCCCCAGCCCCACCGGGCGCCTGCATCTGGGCCACGCCTATTCGGCCCATGTCGGCTGGCGGCGGGCCCGGGATGGCGGCGGGCGGTTTCTGGTGCGGATCGACGATCTGGACCTGTCGAGGTCCCGGCCCGAGCATGAGGCCGGGATTTTCGAGGATCTGGCCTGGCTGGGTCTGGACTGGGCGCCCGGCATCCGCCGCCAGTCCGCCTGCGGGGCGGACTACCAGGCCGCCTTGGGCCGGCTGGTCGCCTCCGGCCTGACCTACCCGTGCATTTGCACCCGGTCCGAGATCCGGCGGGAGGTGCAGGGGCTGGCCGCCGCCCCCCACGGTCCGGACGGCCCGCTGTATCCTGGCACCTGCCGGGGCCGGGCGCTGGATCCGGACGGTTTGGGGGACCACGTCGTGCGCCTGGACACCGCCCGGGCGGCGCGCGCGGTCGGGCCGCTGACCTACCGGGCCGAGGGCGAGGGGGACCTGCCGGTGGCGCCCGAGCTGATGGGCGATATCGTGCTGGCGCGGCGGGACGGGGCGGTGGCCTATCATCTGGCCGTGGTGGTCGATGACCATGCCCAGGGTATCACCACCGTCACCCGCGGCCTGGATCTGGAGCCCGCCACCCATGTCCAGCGCCTGCTGCAAGCGCTGCTGGGCCTGGAGGCCCCCCGTTACCTGCACCATCGGCTGATCACGGACCGGACCGGCCAGCGCCTGGCCAAGCGCAACGATGCCCTGTCGATCCAGGCCTTACGCCAGGCCGGCGCCACCCCGGATGAGGTCTGGGGGCTGATCCCGGTCCCGCCGGCGGCGCGCCCGCGCACCCGGTCACTTGATGAAGTCGATGCCCGCGCGTGAGGTGGTTTCGACCAGCGCCACGCAGGGGCCCTCGGCCGCCGGCGTGCCCTGGCAGTCGGTCACGTCGTTCAGCAGCAGGCGGGAGACCTGATCGCAGGGCAGACCGGCCAGATCGAACGCCTTCAACACCGTCTTGTCCGCCGCCAGGGGGGCGGCGTCCACCGCCACCCGGGCATTGACCACGCCGTCGGGGTCGAAGGCGACGATGTCGAGCACGAAGCGCTCGAAGGCGGTCTCTCCCGGATTGTTGAACAACAACAGCGACCGGCAACTGCCTTCCCGCGCTTCCAGCTTGTTCAGCTCGATCGCGATCGGCGGCGCCGCCTCCTGGGCGGAGGCGGCCTGGGCGGCCAGGGCCGCCGCCAGGGCACAGGCGGTCAGGCTGGCAAGGGTCCGTCGGAAGTCCGGCATCGGTACGGGGTCCTTCTGGTTGCCGGCGGGGCCGGTGGGGATCATCGAACTTGGAAGGCCATCGGCACGACCACATCCAGGCTGGCCGCGGTCAGGCTCGACGGGAACACGGGCATGGGTTCGGCGCGGGCGATGGTGTCCAGCGCCGCGCGGTCGAGCAGGCGGTGGCCGGAACTGGTCTCCAGGGTCGCCGCCAGCACCCGGCCCTGGCGGTCGATGCGCAGGCGGACCATTGCGGTGCCCTCCAGGGCCCGGCGCTGGGCCCGGCGCGGATAGCGCTGGTGGCGCTGCAGCCAGGCCTGCAGTTCGGACAAATAGTCACGCTGGCCGACGCCGCCATCGCCACCCCCACCCCCGCCGCCGGCACCG
>CAYNRD010000423.1:0-2705 GCA_964399515.1 uncultured Mycobacteriaceae bacterium
GTAGACGGCGCGGGTCTGGCCAAACCGCTCGTCCATCGCCTCCTTGCCGGCACCGGACACCGACTGGTAGGTCGCGACCACCACCCGGCGGATCCGCGCCAAATCATGCAGCGGCTTCAACGCCGTGACCATCTGGATGGTCGAGCAGTTGGGGTTGGCGATGATGCCCTTCTTGGTGTGCTGGGCGATGGCGTCCGGGTTCACCTCCGGCACCACCTGGGGCACGTCCGTGTCCATCCTCCAGTGGGAGGTGTTGTCGATCACCACGGCCCCCGCCTTGGCGATGCGCGGGCTGTACTCGGCGGAGACCGCGGCGCCGGGGGAGCTGAGCGCGATATCGATGCCCGTGAAGTCGAACTTGGCCAGGTCGTGGATCTTCAGCACGTCGTCCTCGCCGAAGCTGACCTCCCGGCCCACGGACCGTTCGGACGCCAGCGCCACGACCTCATCGATCGGGAACTGCCGTTCGGCCAGGATTTGCAGAAGTTCCCGGCCGACATTGCCGGTGGCGCCGATCACCGCGACCCGATAGCCCATCTCACGATCCTCGCAGCGTAGGGGTTCAGAACAGCCCGCGACTATCGGGATTGGCGGGCCCTGGCGCAAGCCCCGGCGCCGCTGGGGGCTATGCGGAATCCGCAAGGGTTACCCCGGTACGGTCAGGGCCTCGAACACCTGGTCGTCGAACACATAGGTGTTGGAGCCATCCTCCCGGGCGCCGAGGGATTCATAAAACGCGCTGGCCGCGTCGTTGCCGTGCCAGACGGTCAGGGTGACATAGACCCCGCCGGCCTGGGCCGCCCGGCGGGCAGCCTCCGCCTCCAGCATCTGGCCGATGCCCCGGCGCTGGTGGGCCGGATCGACGCCCATCTGACAGATCCAGATGCCGCGCTGGGCCAATTGCACGTCATAGCTCCAGACCAGCAGCATATAGGCAACCGCCCGGTCCTGGATGTCGGCGACCACCGGCATGAACACCCGGCCGGTTCCGAACCCGTCCCGCCGGAACGCTTGGGCGCCGAAATTGGGGATCGGCATGCCCTCATGCCGGGCAGTCAGCGTCACAAGGGCTTCGACCGTTTCCGCGTCGTCGGGAACGGCATCACGAATGACAACCTGATCTTGCATGGCGCCGGACCCTAAACCCATGGCCGGCATTTGGCCACCCCGTGGGGCTGGCCACGTCCGTTCGGGGCCGAAAACCCAGGCTTCAGGATCGCGCGGCCGCACCGCCGGGGCCGGCTTTAAGCCGCCAAGGCTGCCAGATCCTCGATCACCGCGTCGCCCATACCGGACGTGCCGACCCGGGTGATCGCCGTGCCGTCGGCGGCGGCCAGATCGCCCGTGCGCACGCCCCGGTCCAAAACCCGGGCCACGGCCCGTTCCAGCAAATCCGCCTCCGCCCCCAAATCGAAGCTGTAGCGCAGCATCATCGCGAAGGACAAAATCGTCGCCAGCGGATTGGCCAGGCCTTGACCCGCGATGTCCGGGGCGGAGCCGTGCACCGGCTCATACATGGCGCGGCGGTGCCCGGTCTGGTCCGTGGGGCCCAGGGACGCCGAGGGCAGCATGCCCAAGGACCCGGTCAGCATCGCGGCCTCGTCGCTCAGCATGTCACCGAACAGGTTGTCGGTGACGATGACGTCGAACTGCTTGGGGTTCTTGACCAGCTGCATGGCGCAATTGTCGGCCAGCATGTGTTCCAGGCGCACGCCTTGGCCGGCTTCGCCGTGCAGGGCGGTGACCTCCTCCCGCCACAGCCGGCCGGATTCCATCACGTTCATCTTTTCGACCGAATGCACCAGCCCGTTGCGTTTGCGGGCCAGATCGAAGGCGATCTCGGCGATGCGGCGGATCTCGGCCGTGGTGTAGACCTGGGTGTTGACCCCTTTGCGCTGTCCGTCCGGCAGGTCGAAAATGCCGCGCGGCTCACCGAAATAGACCCCGCCGGTCAACTCCCGCACGATCATGATGTCCAAGCCCTCGACCACCTCCCGCTTCAGGGTCGAGGCGTCGGCGAGGGCCGGGAACACGATCGCCGGCCGCAGATTGGCGAACAGGTCCATTTGTTTGCGCAGGCGCAGCAGGGCCGCTTCCGGCCGGATGGCGAAATCGACCTGGTCCCATTTCGGCCCGCCGACCGCACCCAGCAGCACCGCGTCGGCGGCCATGGCATCGGCCAGGGTCTCGTCGGTCAGGCTGGTGCCGTGCGCGTCGATGGCGGCCCCGCCGGCCAGGCCGCGCGCGATCTCAAAGCGCACCGCCCGGTTGGACGCCAGCCAGTCGGCGATCTTCTCCACCTCCCCGCAGACTTCGGGGCCAATGCCGTCGCCCGGCAGCAGCAAGATCTTCTTGTTGGCGGTCATCGGGGGCGCCTATGCGGATTTCGCCAGCCAGGGCCGGTCCTGGGCCAGCCCGGCCTCATAACCATCGATGTCATCGGCCATTTCCAGGGTCAGGCCGATCTGGTCCAAGCCGTTGAGCAGCCGGTGCTTCAGGCCGGGATCAATGTCAAAGCCGGTCTCCGCCCCGTCGGGGTCGATGACCACCTGGCGCGCAAGATCGACGGTGAAGGTGGCGTTCCGGCCCCGGCCCGCCGTCTCGGTCATCCGATCGACCGCGTCCTGGGGCAGGCGGACCGGCAAGATGCCGTTGTTGAAGCAGTTGTTGTAGAAGATGTCGGCGAAGCTGGGCGCGATCACGCA
>CAYNRD010000424.1:0-2705 GCA_964399515.1 uncultured Mycobacteriaceae bacterium
TCGGTGGCCAATATCGACCAGGCGCTGAAACTGGGCGCCAACCACCCGATGGGGCCGCTGGAGCTGGCCGATTTCATCGGTTTGGACACCTGCCTGTCGATCATGAACGTGCTGTATGAGGGGCTGGCGGACACCAAGTACCGCCCCTGCCCGTTGCTGGTGAAATATGTCGAGGCCGGATGGCTGGGCCGGAAGGCCGGCCGGGGCTTTTACGACTACGCGGGTGAAGTGCCGGTCCCGACCCGCTGACCCTCATCCGCCAAGGGCGATGTCTTTCTGGGGGTACTGGGTCCGGTACGCCCGGATCGCATGATCGATGTCCTCGATCCGGTGCCGCCAGGGGCTGTTCTTGCCGATCATCAGATAGCCATGGCTTTCCCTGAGGGGCGGGCGGATGATCCGAAACTCATGGGCCAGGCCCAGGCGTTGCGCCCGGTCGAAAAACGGCAGCACGCTGTCAATGGTGAAATCGACCCGGCCCACGGCCAAGGCCTGGATGACGTTGTCATGGTGGGTGAAGGCGTGCCCCTGCGCGCCCAGGTCCAGCAACGTGGTCTCGACGCCGCTGTAGGAGTAGCCGCGCACCAGCCCCATAACCTTGCCCACGACGCCCTCGCGCCCGCCGATTTCGGACTCGCGCGGCACGATCATGCTGACATCGAAACGCGCCAGCGGTTGGGACGGGAATACCGCGTACCGCTCCCGCTCGGCGTTCCGGGTGCCGCACAGGGCGGCATCGACGCGCCCGGCCTCAAGACTGGCCAACAGCCGGGCCCAGGGCATCGGACGGAAGTCTTTGTCGTGGCCCAGCCGGGCCATGGCACCCCGGGCCGCCTCCACGCAGACCCCGCCCGGGGCCCCGTCCCGGGTGTGGTAATAGGGGTACCAATCCTGGTTCTCCATGGCGACGACGATGGTGTCCGCCCGCGCCCCGGCCGGCACCGCCAGCCCGATCATTACCAAGCACAACGCAATAAATAATTGCATTTCTTGATCGCCCCATTCTTGAGGCTGGTATATTAGGCCCCCGGCCGATCAGAGACAAATGACCGTCCGATGACACACGCCGTAATGCTTAATGGCGGTCCAGGTAATGCCGCATCAGGGCCACCGCGTCCTCGGTGGACCAGTCGGCGTCACCGCCCAGATGGCCGACCAGGTTGCCGTCCCGGTCGATCAGGAAGCTCCACGGCACCGCCCGGGCGCCCAAGGCCCGCGTCGCCTCGCCCAGCGGGTCCAGGTAGATGCCCAAGGCATCAAGATCCAGCCGGTCATAGAACGGCTCGACCGTGGCCGTGCGGCCCCGGTCCAGGGACAGGGCCAGGACCTTGAAGTCCTCATCGGCCAGGTTGGTCTGCAGCGTGTTCAAATAGGGCATCTCGGCGACGCAGGGCACGCACCAGGTGGCCCAAAAGTTGATCAGCACCACGGACCCCTCGAAATCCGCCAGGGTCAGCGGGGTTTCGTCCCGGTCCAGAAAGCTGATCTCCGGCGCCGGCCCCGGATCCTCGGCGACGACGAATTTTTCCATCGAGCCCGCGACCGGCGGCGCGTTGGCGCTGGCCAGGCCCAGGAACGCGGCCGCGCCGATGGCGCCGGCGACGGCGGGCAGGATCAGGAACAGAAGGGCTTTTTTCATCATGGCGGCGCTCGGCTCCGGTCAGGGCAGGTGGGCCGCGATCAGGGCGCGGGCCGCGGCACCGTCCCATTCGACGGCACCGGTGACCTGACCCCGAACCCGACCCTCCCGGTCGATAAGGACGGTTTCGGGCAATGATTTGACACCATAGGCCGCCGCCGCCAAGGCGTTGGGGTCCCAAGCGACGGACAGGGCGCCAAGGCCCAGGCGCCCATAGAAGGCCTCGATCGCGGTCAGCCCACCCGCTTCCGCCGACACGCACAGCACCACCAGGCCCGGGACCGGCGGTGCGGCCTGCAGCCGGTCCAACGACGGCATCTCCACCAGGCAGGGCACGCACCAGGTGGCCCAGAAATTCAGCAGGACCGGCCGGCCGCGCCAGTCGGACAGCCGGCGCCGCTGGGCCGCCGAGGTGACATAGCGGATCTCCGGCGCCGCCGTGGCTCGGTCGGCGGCCCGGAACCCGGGCAGGGCCCGGGCCGGCGCCCCGGCCAGGCAGGACGCGGCCACCAGGCCGGAGACGACCCATCTGCGCGTTCGCGTGACCGCCATCGGTAATCCGCCCTCCCGCCGAATTGCACTCCCCCGATCAAACCGCTAACCAGCTTGGACCCGCAACCGATCACCGGGTCGGGCGGATCACCATCGGGGACACGGACCTTGGCCGAGCCAGAGCCGAACACCAATAGCCTGTGGGGCGGGCGTTTCGATTTGGCCCCGGCCGAGGTCATGCGCCGCATCAACGCGTCGATCGGCTTCGACCAGGCCCTGTGGCGCCAGGATCTGGACGGATCCCGGGCCCATGTCCGCATGCTGTGTGACTGCGAGATCGTCTCCGAGGCGGACCGGGACGCGATCCTGGGTGGGCTGGACACCATCGCGGCGGAGATCGAGGCCGGGCGGTTCCCGTTCAGCGAGGCGTTGGAAGACATCCACATGAATGTGGAAAGCCGGCTTCGGGACCTGATCGGCGCCGCCGCCGGCCGGCTGCACACCGCCCGCAGCCGCAACGACCAGGTGGCGACCGATTTCCGGCTGTGGGTGCGGGACGCGATCGACCGGGCCG
>CAYNRD010000425.1:0-2699 GCA_964399515.1 uncultured Mycobacteriaceae bacterium
CGTACAGGGGGGCAGGGGACACGGGTGGCGGCGGTTGGCCGGCGGCCTGGGCCGCCTCAAGGTCGGCCAGGCGGGCGGCACCCCAGCGGAGCGCGCGGCCGGTGGTGTCGCGGGTTTCCAACAGCTCCAGGCCGGAATCGGCTAGCCAGCCGGCCATGGCCTCGAACGGCACCAGATGGCTGTGCGCGCCATCGCTGGCCCAGGGGACCGGCATGTCCAACGGGGCCGGGTTCGACCCCCGGGTCAGGTCGTAGAAGGCAAAGCGGCCGCCCGGTTTCAAGAGCCGCGCCACCTCCCGATACAGGCCGCGCTTGTCGGCGATGTTCATGGTCACGTGCTGGGTCCAGACCAGATCGAAGCGCGCGTCCTCAAACGGGCAGGCCATCGCGTCCCCGGTCAGGAACTCGGTCCGGTCGGCCAAGCCGGTCTTGTCGGCCAGCAGCCGCGCGACGTCGGCATAGGCCGGGGTCAGGTCGAGGCCGGTGACCCGGGCACCGTGGTGGTGGGCCAGGTACCGGGCCGGCCCGCCCACGCCGCTGCCCAGGTCCAAGACCACGTCCCCCGCCTGGACCTCGGCCAGCCGCGCCAGCTCCCGCGTGCTCTCGCGACCGCGGGTGTGCAGCTCATCCAGGCCGGCCAGGTCGTCCGGCGGGATCGGCGCGGTCAGGCCGGCCGCGGCCAAGGCCGCCTCGACACGGTCGGCCAGCCCGTCCAGGGTGTAATGGTCGGCGACGCCGGCGGGCGTGGGCTCTGGGGGCATGGCGGCAGGGTCCCGGGTCTAGGCGGTGAGGCCCAGCCGGTCATCGGCGCTGGTCTTCCAGGTCCAGTGCTTCGGCCAGGTGAAGGTGAACGCCGTTCCCCGGGCGTGGTCGGGGTCGCTGTCGACCAGGATGTCGCAACCCACCCGGTTCAGCTGCTTCTTAACGATGGCAAGGCCCATGCCGCTGGCTTCCAGCGTGTCCCGGGGCTTCAGCGTCTGGAACAGGCCGAAGATCTTGTCTTGGTGGGCTGCGGGAATGCCGGGGCCGTCATCCTGGACAGTGATTTCATAGGTATCGTCCAAATCCACCGCCGAAACGGTGATCCGGGTGGTCTGGTCGTCCCGGTGCTTGACGGCGTTGGAGACCAGGTTGCGCAGGATCTTGCGCAAGGGCACGGCCGCGGTGCGGAAAACCGGCATGGGCGGTAGCACCGCCAACTCCACCTCGCCGGCCACGCCCAGCAGGTCGAACTCATCCTTGGCCATCTCGGCAAGGTCGACCTCGATCACCTCGACATCGTCGATGCCGACCCGGGCATACTGCAAAAGGTCGGACAGCAGGGTTTCCAGCCGCTTGGTCCGGCCCTTCAGCAAGCTTAGATTGCGCGCGACCTCCGGCCCGCCGGCCCCGGCCAGATCCTCCTCGATGAAATCGGCCAGGTTGCGGATCGCCCGCAGCGGCGCCTTCAAGTCATGGGAGGCCACATAGGCGAACTGCTCCAGCTCCCGGTTGGTGCGGCGCAGTTTCTCCGCCTGGATGCGCAGCATGATCTCGGTGGTCTTCTGCTGGGTGATGTCCTCGATGGCGCCCACCATCCGGGTCTGGCCCTGGTCGGCCACGCGGGCGGCCTGGGCCGTGCCGCGGAACCAGCGGTATTCGCCGGACTTGGTGCGCAGGCGGTATTCCATGTCAAAGTGCTGGCCGGACTGCCGGCGCTCCTGCATGGCGGCCAGAACCCCGTCCCGGTCGCGGGGGTGCAGGCTGGCCACGAACGCGGTCAGGCTGGGGGTGATCTCCTGGTCCTGATAGCCCAACAGCCGGTAATAGGCCGGCGACCAGTACAGCGTCTCGGTCTTGGAATCCCAGTCGAACAGGCCGACCGACAGGCTTTGGGCGGCCAGCATGTAGCGCTGCTCGCTTTCCCTCAGGCGGCGTTCGGCCCGGCGCAATTCGGTCACGTCCTTGATCACCGCCTGGACGATCCCCTCTTCGGGGCCCGGGCCGGTGGCGGACAACAGCACGTCGATCACCTCCCCGGTCTTGGTGACGAACTGGTAGGGCTCGTCCCGCAGCACGGCACCGCCCACCACCCGGCGGACATTGCCCAGCGCCCGCGCCCGGGACTCCTCGGTCAGGAACTCGACCGACCGGCGGCCCAGCACCTCCTCCTCCCGATAGCCCAGCCGGTCGAGCCAGAACCGGTTGACGCTGATCAGTTTGCCGTCCCGGTCGATCGAATGCAGCATCACCGGCGTGCCGTCATAGATCTGGCGGTAGCGGCGCTCGCTCTCGGTCAGGGCCAGTTCCGCGCGCTTGCGATCGGTGATGTCCTGGTCCACGCCCAAGACCCGCTCCACCGCCCCGTCGGCCGTCCGGCTGAATACCCCGCCACTGGTCTGGATCCAGCGGTAATGCCCCTGCTTGTGGCGCATGCGGATTTCATCGAAGAACACCGGCTGCCGGCCGGACACATAGGCGTCGGCCATGACCTCGGTCCGGTCGATGTCGTCCGGATGCACCAGGGTCCGCCAGGTCTCATAGCAGTGGACCAACTCGTGCGGGCCATAGCCCAGCATGCGGAACCATTGTGGGCTGAAAGTCGCCTCACCGGTCTGGACGTTCCAATCGAAATAGCCCAACCGCGCCGCTTCGACCGCGAACTCCAACTCCCGGAGGCGCTGCTCCAGGCTGGGATCGGGCGGCGGGGGATCGGCGGGG
>CAYNRD010000426.1:0-2694 GCA_964399515.1 uncultured Mycobacteriaceae bacterium
GGGACCTGGCCGCCCACGGCCCGATCCATGGCCTGAAAGCAGGCGGCGACCGTGGCCGGCTCGGCCATCAGGCAGGCGCCGAACCGGCCCTTCTGGACCCGGTCGGACGGGCAGCCGACATTGATGTTGATCTCGTCATAGCCGTAGGCCGCGCCAATCTCGGCCGCCCGCGCCATGGCGTTCGGCTCCGAGCCGCCGATCTGCAGGGCCACTGGCCCTTCCAAGCCGGGGTCGAAGCCCAACAGCCGGTCCCGGTCGCCGTGCGCCACCGCCTGGGCCGTCACCATCTCCGTATAGAGCAGCCCATGGCGGGTCAGAAGCCGATGGAACACCCGGCAATGCCGGTCGGTCCAGTCCATCATCGGCGCCACGGCGAAGCGATGCCACCGGGTGGCTCCGGTTGGAAGGCGGTCACAGATCGTCATGGCCCCGGGGTGTAGCGAAGTTTCTCGCGGACGGGAACGCCCTTACGCCGCCGGGGTCAACGCCGGGTAAACGGTGGGGTGGGCAAGCACCGCCGCCGCGCGGGCTGGGGTGTCGGCGTCCTTCACCAGGTCGGCGGGGCGCAGGTCGGCGGCGATGGCACCGCCTTGGCGCGCCATCACCAGCACCCGATCGCACAGCGACACGGCTTCCAAAACGTCGTGAGTGATCAGCAGCACGGTGGCGGCGCGGGCGTCCAGGTACCGGGCCAGCAGGCCGTGCAGGGCATGGCGCGTGCCGATGTCCAGGGCGCCGAACGGCTCATCACACAATAGCAAGTCCGGGCCGTGGAGCAGGACCCGGGCGAGGGCGACCCGGGCGCGCATGCCGCCGCTAAGCTGGTCTGGGCGCTTGCCCATGTCCAGAGGCGCCAGTCCGAAGGCGTCTAGCACCGGGGCTGCCCGATCCCGGGCCGCCGCCATGTCACCGCAGTCCCGCAGGCCGCCCAGGGCGGCATTGTCCAGCGCCGTGCGCCAGGGCAGCAACCTTGGATCCTGGAACACGAAGCCGGGGCGCAGGAAGTCCGACGTCACCGTGCCACCCGTGGGCCGGATCAGCCCGCCGGCCAGACGCAACAGCGTGGTCTTGCCGCAGCCCGACGCCCCCAGGACCGCGATCCGCTCCCCTCCCTCCACCGCCAGATCGGTGTCTTCAAGGATGGTATGCCCGCCCAACGCGACCCGCACGCCGTCCAGGCGCAGCCGGCCCGCCATGTCAGCCGCCCGCCTGGGCCGGCATCCGGTCCGGCACCGGGGGCAACAGCCGCCGCAAGGCCCATTCGGCCACTAGGAAGGCGGTGACCAGCAGCACCAGCCAGGCGAAGGTCTGGGCGGTGTCCAGATTGGTGCGCGCATCCGCCAGACCGGAGCCGATCCCATCCCGGGCCGACAGCAGTTCGGCCATCACGCACACCTTCCACGCGATGCCGAAGCCGGCCACCGCCGAGGGTGCGAGCGCCCGCGCCACATGGGGCAGGATCAGGTGCCGGGCGGTTTGCGCCCGGTTCAGGCGAAAGGCGCGCGCCATTTCCGTAAGGTCCGGATCGACGGTCCGCACAGCGTCCATGGCGGCCAAGAACAGGATCGGCATCACCGCCACCAGGGCGGTAAACACCACCGCCTGCCCACCGGTGCCAAACCACAGCAGCGCCAACACCACCCAGGCGATCGGCGGGATCGCCAGCAGGGTGGTGATCAGGGGCCCCAGGGCCGCCCGGACCGGGGGCAGCGTGCCGGCCAGAACCCCAAGCCCGCCGCCGATCGCGAAGGCACCCGTGAACGCCGCCAGAACCCGCAATCCGGTCTCGACAAGTGCTGGCAGGGCAATGCCGTCGGCGATGAGCGCGACCAGAGCGTCACCGGTGGCGAGCGGAGACGGCAAGGCGATCGGACTGGTCCAGGTGCTCGCCCACGCCCACACGGACACGGCCCCGGCGAGACCAGCGCCGGTCCACAGCCAGCCCGGCAGCGGCCGGCGGTCAGACATCCAAATAGAAGCCGGCGTCCGGCAACCGGCCGCCCAAGAGCGCGGCCTCGCGACCGGCCACATCCTCCAGAAACATCGACAGGTGCTCCCGCGCTTCGGTCGCCGACCGGACCGCCAGGTTCATGAACGGGATCGACCGTTCCAGAACCGGCTGGCGGAGGCCTAGATAGTCCTCGCCCAGGCGGGCGGCGGACGTGGGATTGTCGACCACCCACCGGGTGGCCGCCCGCAGCTCAGCCACCAACCGCCCGGCCAGGTCCGGCGCCTGGTCCAACACTCGGTCCCGCAGGATCAACACCGCCATCGGGATGTCGGCGCCGCGACCGGTCAGGGCCCCGTACCGCTCCTGGAAGTCCACCACCCGGCGCACCCGGACCGCGTTCGCCACCCCGCGCAGCATGGACAGGGTTGCCGCCGGCTCTTGCAAGACCGCGGCCGGCGCCTGTCCCGCCACCAGCAACTGGGCGGCCTCCCGCGGGGTTGCCACATAGCGGATGGCGACATCGTCGGTCGTCATGCCGGCTGCGTTCAGCAGCAGTTGGAAGACCCGGTCGGGCATGTCGCCCCGGAACGGCACCAGCACTGTGCGCCCGGCCAGATCCTCCAGGCGGGTGATGCCGGGATCCGTTGCCATGAGGTACAGCATGCCGGTGGTCAACACCGCCGCCAGCCGCATGCCGGTGCCCCGGTTGTAGAGGTTGGCCGCCGCCGGTGCCGGTGCGACGG
>CAYNRD010000427.1:0-2690 GCA_964399515.1 uncultured Mycobacteriaceae bacterium
GTCTGGTGCCGGAGCCGCTGGAATGATCGGGGGCGCGTGGCGGGCGGCGCGGCTGGCGCGCTTGATCTGGGGGGCTGGGTCGCCGCCGGTGGCCGCCGAGGACCCCGGGCCGCCGCCCTTGCCGCTGGAAAGGCTGTTCGGCGGCCCGTTCGATCTGGTCGATCACACCGGGCGCCCGGTCACCGATACCGATTTCCATGGTGGCTTCACGCTGTTGTTCTTCGGCTACACCTTCTGCCCGGACATCTGCCCCACCAATCTGCACGCCCTGGCCAGCGCCGTCGATCTGCTGGGGCCGGAGGGCGTGCGGGTGACGCCGGTGTTCGTCACCGTCGATCCGGAGCGGGACACGCCAGCCCTCATGGCCGGCTACGTGGGTGCGTTCCACCCGCGCATGGTCGGCCTGACCGGCTCGAACGCCCAGGTCGCCCGGATCGTCAAGGCCTATCGCATCCACCGGGTGAAGGTGCCGTTGGAGGATGTGGAACCGGGTTTCTACCTGGTCGATCACTCCTCCATCACCTATCTGCTCGGCCCCGACGGTGCTGTGCGCACCATCTTCCCCCATGACACCGACGCGCCGACCATGGCCGCCCGCATGCGCAGCTATTTGGCGGCCGAGGCGTTCTGACCCGATGCCGCGCCGCCGCTGCCGCAGGCGTTGCACACCCCGGTGACCTCCACCATGTGCCGTTCGGCGCGGTAGCCCAGCTTGGCCGCGCCTTCGCGCAACAGGGCTTCGATCCGCGGGTCGTCCAACTCCCGCACCGCCCCGCAGGCCTGGCACAGGAAGAACAGGCAGTTGTGCCGGCGTTCGGGGTGAACGCAGGCGGCATAGCTGTTCAAACTTTCGATCTTGGTGACCAGGCCTTGGGCGATCAGGAAGCCGAGCGCCCGATACACGGTCGGCGGCGCCACGGCTTTGCCCGATTCGGCGCTCAAGGCGTCGATCAGGTCATAGGCGCCCAAGGGACGCGCCGCCCGCCACAGCAGTTCCAGAACCTGGCGCCGGGCCGGGGTCAGGCGCACGCCCCGGTCCCGGCATAGGCGCACGGCCAACGCCAAGCGTTCGCTGGCGTCATGGTGGCCCCGGCAGTCGGGATCGGTGCAGGCCTGCGCCTCGCTCATGATCATCTCATGCTTGAAATGTTACAATATAACATAATAGATGAAGGCCCCGGCGCCAGAGCCAAGCGCGCCTTCCGTTCAGACATTTCGGATCAGCACACCATGAAACGCACCCTTCCCATCGCCGCCCTGGTGATTCCAGCCATGATAAGCCCGGCGGCGGCGCAAGTCTTCGAAGTCATCCACCCCGATGTCGACCAGGGCAGCTTCAAGTTCGAACTGCTGCAAGGGGTGACCACCGACGATATTGAGGTCGGCGAAGAGCGCTCGGCCCACGAAATCGCCATCGGCTACAGCTTTTTCTCCTTCTGGGCCACCAAGCTGGCGGTCGAGATCGCCAACCCCGAAGGCGAGCCGGCGGAGTACGAGGCCTTCGAATGGGAGAACACGTTCGTGATCCCGGGTCTGGGTGCCCATGCCCACGAACATGGCGAGGAAGAGCACGGCCATAGCCATGGCGAGGGCCTGTTCTCCCTGGGAGCCCTGGGCCTGTTCTTCGCGCTTGAAGTTCCCAATGAGGGCGGCATCGAGACCGGGGCGGTCGAGATCGGCCCGATCGCCGAGGTCGAGTTGGGTCCTGTCGAGACCGTCGCCAACCTGTTCTTCGAAATCCCCTTCGAGGAGGAGGAGGACGCCGGTCTGGCCTACGCGCTGCAGGCCTCCATTCCGGTCGGTGAATTCGGCCCGGGAGCGTTCGCGTTCGGCTTCGAAGCCCATGGCGGCGCCGAAGGTGCCTTCGGCGATGGCGTGCCGATCGACGAAGACAGCCACGTCATCGGCCCGGCGGTGTTCAGCGAATTCGATATCGGCCGCGGTCGCAAGCTGGAACCGCGCCTGGCCGCCCTGTTCGGCCTGACCGAGGGCAGCCCGGACACCACCATTTCCCTGAACCTGGAACTGAAGTTCTGATCCTGCCTGTCCGCCCCCGCCGCTCGGCCTAATGGCCTTCGGTGCGGCGGGGGCGTTTTTTCTTGGGCTTGCGGGCGTCTTTTTGGTCTTTGATCCGGCGCTCCATCGGCGCTTCCACCATCACCGACGCGCCGCCCATCTCCAGTTCCGCCTGCTCCAGCCGCTTGATCTCATCCCGCAGGCGGGCCGCGGTCTCGAATTCCAAATCGGCCGCCGCCGCCTTCATGCGCTTTTCCAGATCGTCGATATGCTCGCGCAGGCTCTTGCCGGACAGGTGCTTGGCGCCGTCGTCGCCGGTGGTCACGGTCACCCGGTCGCCCTCGAACACGCTTTCCAGAATGTCGGCGATCGACTTCTTGACGCTTTCCGGTGTGATGCCGTGCTCCTGGTTGTAGGCGATCTGCTTGGCCCGGCGCCGTTCGGTCTCGTCGATGGCGGCCCGCATGGATTTGGTGATCGTGTCCGCGTACAAGATCGCCCGGCCGTCGATATTGCGGGCCGCCCGGCCGATGGTCTGGATCAGGGAGGTGCGGGAGCGCAGATACCCCTCCTTGTCCGCGTCCAGGATCGCCACCAGCCCGCATTCGGGGATGTCGAGCCCCTCCCGCAGCAGGTTGATGCCCACCAGCACATCGAACGCGCCCAGGCGCAAA
>CAYNRD010000428.1:0-2686 GCA_964399515.1 uncultured Mycobacteriaceae bacterium
TGGATCACCACATGCACCGCGACTTGGGCAATGGGCGGCGAATTGTGTGCGGCATTGAGTTCGACGCCCTTGATCGGCGCGTCGCCTACCACATCCGGCGCTCACCGCCGGGCGAGCCGTTCCCCGGCACATTCGATTTCGAGCCCGTGCGGGTGCCCGCCACCGAAATCCTCCACATGTTCGAAAGGTTGGCGCCGGGCCAGGTGCGGGGCCTGCCATGGATCGCGCCGGCGCTTACGCGGCTGCATGAGTTGGACCAAGCCGAGGAGGCGCAACTTGTGCGCCAGAAGATCGGCGCGCTTCTGACAGCGTACATCGTCGATCCGAGCGGCGACGCCGCGGGCTTTCGGCACGGCGGGACGCAAAGCGGCGAGGTGCTCGATGCCAGCCTTGAGCCGGGCTGCACGCGAATCCTGCAACCGGGCCAAGACATCCGATTCTCGGAGCCTCCCGAAATCGGCCAATTCATTGATTATGTGCAGTATCTACAGCGCACCATCGCCGCCACGCTGGGCGT
Source organism: uncultured Mycobacteriaceae bacterium (assembly GCA_964399515.1). Lineage (GTDB taxonomy): Bacteria > Pseudomonadota > Alphaproteobacteria > DSM-16000 > Inquilinaceae > CAYNRD01. The sequence goes on from CAYNRD010000428.1 coordinate 518, forward strand.
CACCTACGAAGCACTCACGGGTGACATGCGCCAGGTCAATTACTCAAGCGCAAGAGTTGCGCGCCTGGAGGCGAACCGCCGGTTCCGGCAAATCCAAGAACAGGTCATCGTCCCGCAGCTCTGCCGGCCCGTGTGGAGTGCGTTCGTGCGAGCGGGCGTCTTGGGCGGATCCCTGGCTGGCATCGACCCCGTGCGCGCCGGGCGCGTCGTCTGGCGTGGCGAAGGCTGGGATGCCGTTGATCCCGAAAAGCAGGTCAAGGCAGACGCCCTGGCCATTCAGGCCGGTATCAAGTCCCGCGCGCAGGTGATTACCGAGCACGGCGGCGACCCGGACGCCTTGGACGCGGAACGGGCGGCCGATCAGGCGCGCGCCGATCGCCTTGGACTCACGCAAAGCGCTGGCGTTCAGATGACGGAGATCGCGACAGATGGGGCATGAGTCGAAGAGCACGCGGCGCCTTCCACTGGCGCCTCAGTCCGTCGATGAGGCGGCGGCGACGGTCCGTGTGACTTGGACCACGGGCGCCCCGGTGCGACGTATCGGACCCGACGGCCGGCCTTATTTGGAAGTCCTCAGCCTCGCGCCCGGCGCCGTTGACCTGTCCCGCCTGATCGGCGGGCCGGTGCTCGATACGCACCGCCAAGAGTCCCTCGAAGACGTGTTGGGCACCGTCCTGGAGGCCGGCATCGACAACGGCGAAGGATGGGCCGTCGTCCGCATTTCGGAGCGCCACCGCGACATCCTCTCGGACATCGCGCGCGGCATCGTCCGGCAAATCAGCGTTGGCTACGCCGTTCTCGAAACCGAGGACAGCGTGGATCCGGCCACGGGCGAGCTGGTGCGCACGGCCACCAAGTGGATGCCCTACGAGCTCTCATTTGTTCCAGTCGGGGCCGATGCAGGCGCCGTAACCCGCAGCCAGGAGAACCCCATGGATGCAGACACGACCGAGGCGCCCGCGGTCCAAAACCGGGCGCACATCAACCAGGAAATCCGCACGATCTGCACGCTTGCCGGGCTCGGTGGAGCGATCGCCGATGAGCTGATCGATGCGGGCGCCGATGAGGACGCAGCCCGCAAGCGGGCCTTCGACGAGATGGCCAAGCGCAAGCCGGCTCCGGAAATCTCGAGCATCCGGGTTGGCGAGAGCTTCGACGATCCGCGCGCCCGGTCCCAATGGCTTGGCGAAATGTTTTACGCAAACAACGCGCCCGGACATGAGCCGAGCCAGGCGTCGAGGCAATACGGGCACGTGCGCTCAACCCTCGACGTGGCGCGGGAGGTCTGCCGGCTCCATGGCATCGGCGCCACCATGCTGTCTGCGGCGAGCCTGGTCGAGCGGGCCATGTCCACGTCCGATTTCCCCACCGCCATGAGCAATGCCGCGAACCTGGCGGCACGGGCCGGATATCAGAATGCGCCGGCGGCAATCATGGCCTTGGCCACCGAGCGGACCGTGCCGGATTTCAAGGGTGAGTCCGTCTTCATCGCGTCCGGCGCCGACACCCTGGACCTGAAACCCGAAGGTGCGGAAATCACCTACGGCACCGCCATGGAGGCCGAGGAAGTCCTGCAGGTCTTCACCTACGCCAAGGGTGAGACTTGGACCTTCGAGAGCAAGGTGAACGACAGCCGCGGCGCCTTCATGGATCGTCCGAACCAGTTGGGCCGGGCGGCGCGTGAAACGGAGGTGGCCAAGGCCGTTGAGGTCCTGACCGGTGCGTCCGGCGCCGGACCGACCATGTCGGACGGAAAGGCTCTGTTCCATGCCGATCACAACAACCTTGTCACGAGCGGTGCGGCGCCCTCGGAAGCCACACTGACGGCTGCGGAATTGGCGCTCTACAAGCAAACGGACTTGAAAAACCGGCGCCTGGGCCTTCGCCCGACGCACCTTCTGGTTCCGCCTGATTTGTCCGTCCCGAGTCGCAAGCTCTTGGCGACGATCTCGCCGACCGCAACGGCGGACGTGAATGTGTTCGGCTACCTGACGCTCCTGGTCGAGCCCCGGCTGGAGGCCGCGGCGCCGTGGTATCTGGTCTCAACCGATGTGCCGGGCCTGGTCATTGTCCGCCTGGAAGGGCGCGCCGGTCCCCAAATCGAGACCACGACGGACTTCGAGACCAAGTCCATCAAGTACTCGGTCGTCAACCACTTCGGTATCGGCT
>CAYNRD010000429.1:0-2677 GCA_964399515.1 uncultured Mycobacteriaceae bacterium
TTCGCTTCGCTGCTTGAGGACTTTGGTTCGTCCTACCGCTTCGCTGCTTGAGGACTTTGGTTCGTCCTACCGCTTCGCTGCTGTGGGGGGGTGGTGCACTTGAGACAGATGGACGCCGAACGCATCCGGCCAAAACGCCAGGAAAACTGCGGGAAACTGACGTCACACCGACAAAACGCGATTTGAGACGAAGTCGGCTAAATCGGGAAAATCAGCACTGTATTTGAGACACTATCAATCTGGGCAGCGCAAAAACGCTTCGCCGTCGATGATCAGGACGTCACGGGCTAACGCGTGATCGTGGAACTGCCAGTGTTGACCCCGGGTGTCGGTCAGCATCAAGCGGCCGCGCTGGTCCAGCCGCCATTGGCCGACCAGGTCCGGCTCCGCTGTAATGCGGGCCGTGCCGTCTGGTAACAACTCGAAAGCGTTCGAGGTGCACTCCGTAAGGGACGGTGCCCACCGGCCGACTACAGTTATGTCCGCCGAAGCGATGAAAGAACACGCAAGTAAGGCAGGTGTTAACCAGCTATTCATCCCCGTCACCGCGCTTTGACGAGGTATTCCGGCCGCACTTGGGGTCAATCTCACCCAATGGACGGGGGGTGCACAACGGTCGTTGATCCGAAAGGATCTCGAAGAATATCCGTTTCAGATCTGAGATTACATCTTTTGCAAGATTACGCATTTCGGGCCACCATTTATCTTCCGCTACGCCGGCGTCGGCGAGGCGGGGCGTTGATACGATAAACCTTGGTGCCGTGTTCACTGGGGTGAATGGCTGCGCCAACAGCCCCCCGCCGCCTCCATTGTTCCGAATACTCGAAACAAAGATGTGCAGCAGGGCAATTCGTCCCGTAAAAAGAGTCCAATCATGCTGGCGCATGCATTTCAAGATGGTTTTTTCAGCCGTTCGAGTACGGATTTCAAGTCGGCATCACATTGTGAGTGACGGTCACGGGCGTCTTGATCGTCTGGTGCTAGTCTTAGCTGTATCCGGGAGCGAGCATGCGCGTAACAAACTGACATTAGTTCGGCCCGTCGCTCCAGAGATGTCAAGTTAAGACCATATAATTTTGCTTCGACTTCATAGATGTGAAGCGCGATTTCCATCGCGGTATCACGAATTTCTTTTTCATCTTCGTTTTGTTTTGTGGATAGCATATTTCCAAATGCTACATATTCTAGCGGAAGGCCAGCTTTTGCGCAGAGGTTAGCGACCCCTTTGAACTTTGCGCTATCCGGATTGTCTAACCATCTTTTGATCGAATCGACGCTGGTGTCTGCCGCCGCTGCCGCTGCTGCTCGCCCACCCAGGCGTTCGACCGCCTCCGAGAGGCGTGGACCGAGTCCAACGTCAACGGTGGAAGTGGGACGATCCTGTCCAACCTCGGTGGTGGTCGGTCGATCTTCGGTAATCAATTGAGCACCCACCCTTTTTCTCCGTGTCTCGCGATTTCGCGACATTGCGATGATGGACACGCATTTACGCTTGATCGACGGCGTTAACGCGGATAGTAATTCCATGTCTGGAATTTCACTGCCGCGAAAACGCGAGGCACGAATGCGGGTCCCTGCTGCAAAAAAAACCGGTATGACGCGATGGCAGATCCGCGCGCGCCTGGGCGAGCGGGGAATCACCCTAGCCCAGATCTCCCGGGACCTGGACCTGGACGACTCGGCCGCGTCCAAGGCATGCGTGGTCTACTGGCCAGGAGTGACCGAAGCCGTGGCCAGGCGCCTAGAACTGCCGCCGCATCATGTGTGGCCATGTTGGTTCTACGTCGATGGGACGCCACGACCACCGCAGCATCGTAGCAAATCCGGCAGCGTTGGCGCGCGCGCTTTCGGTCAGGTATTACAAGGCGTGCGCGAAAATGCGGATTTGAAGCGCCATAGTGCGGAATCAAAGGCCGCGATGTTCCGCAAAAACGCGGCGGCGGCGTGATGGCTGATTTGTTGGGCGATGGCGCGGCGGCGACCGAAGACCATCAGGCACTGGTATGCCGCCTGCTGGCGGAGGCCATGGCCCGGTCACCGCTGGACAGGGTGGCGATCGCGGCCCGCATGGCCGAAATCACCGGCGAGGCGGTGACGGCGGACCAACTAAACAAATGGACTGCGCCGACACAACGGCAGCGCTTCCCGCTGGACCTGTATCCGGCCTTTCTGGCCGCCTGTTGCGTCGAGGCGCGGCTGACCCGTCAAATCCTAGAGCCCTTCGGCTTTTTGGTGATCGACAGCGGCAAGACCGTGTCCGAACGGCTGGGCTTCTTGACCTGGGCGGCCGCCCTGATGGCCGCGCACAGGGACGAAGAAGCCCGGGCGTCGGTCGCGGCGACGCCGTTGTTCCGGGAGCCGGGCGCGTGACGGCGCTTAGCCACATTACGCTTTCGGAATTGGCCGCTGCGACCGGGCGGCACCGCAAGGCGCTCGACCGCATGGCGCGGCGGGAGTCTTGGCCCGGGCGACCCCGGGCGGCTCGGGGTGCGCCGACCGAATACGAAATTGCCGCCTTGCCGTGCTCTTTGCGGGCGGCCGTGCTGGCCGACCTGGCGGCGGCGGTCGCCCCAACTGTGCCGACGGTCGGCCCAACGGTGCCGAAGCCCATCTTGTCCGACAGTCCTACCGCTTCGCTGCTTGAGGACGTGCTATCCAGAAAACCGCCTGTGGCGGT
>CAYNRD010000430.1:0-2674 GCA_964399515.1 uncultured Mycobacteriaceae bacterium
AGGGCGATGGGCTGATCGACGGTGGGTCTTTGGGCCAGGGCCGGCGCGGCACCCAGCACCAGGGCCAGCGCCGCGGCCAGGCAGGTCCGCCCCATCATCACTGCTGCGCTTGGGAGTCCGCCAGACCCTGCAATTGGAAGATCACCTGACCCAGGAGATTCTCGAAGCTGGCGGCCGACTGGGTGAACTCGATCTCACCGCCGGGTTCAATGAAGTCCGGGTCGCCGCCGGGGTCCAAGGCGACGATCTTGCCGCCCAACAGGCTTTCCGACTGGATGATCGCGATGGTGTCGAACGGCATGCGAATGGCGGGATCGATCGACAGGGTCAGGACCGCGTCGAAGGTGTCCGGGTCCAGGCGCTGGCCGGTCACCGAGCCGATCTTCACGCCGCTCATCAACACGTCGGTGCCCACCGACACGCCGTCGATGCGCTGGAACCGCGCCGTGACCTCATAGCCATCGACCTGGCGCAGGCTGGCCGTGTCGAACGCGAAGGCCAGGAAAACCCCTGCCACGGCCAGCACAAGGGCGCCCAAGATGGTTTCGATAACGTTGCGGTTCATGGCTGGGACCGGCTGTTCAGTTTGGGGTCCAGGGCTCGTAATCGCCGGTGGCCGGCGCCCGTGTGCCGCCCTTCAGCGCGTGGCCGGGCGGCAGATAGGCCTCGCCAGTGCCGGTGGCGTTGGGCTCATGGGGCTTTTGCCAGGACCGGCGCCAGGGATTGTCGCCCGACGGCGGGGCCTGGACCTGATGGTGCAGCCAGGCATGCCATTCCGGCGGCACCCGTGTGGCCTCCGAGGGGCCGGGGCCGAACACCACCCAGCGCCGTTCCCGTTTCTGACCCTTGGAGCGGCGGTCGATGTAGTATCGGTTGCCGTCCTGATCGGAGCCGACCTGCTCCCCACGCCGGCGCACCAGCCAGGATAAGGAAAACCGTTGACTCCACTCGTAGATATCGAAACCCATCCCGGCTGCTCTTGTTTTTTTGCCTGTGCCAAGGCGATGGCGTGCATGCATGCGCGTTATGGCATTTGACGGGGATGCCGTCCATAGGGGCCAGGCTCCGTATCCCCTTGGAAAACCGCGATGAACCCTCGAAGCTGGGCAGAGACGTCCGTTGTGGCCGGATCGGCCCTGGTGATCACGGCGGCGTTCTTGTTCGCCTGCTCGGCCGTGACCGCGCGCCTGGCCTTCGATGCGGGCGCCTCCCCCAGTGCCGCGATCCTGACCCGCCTGCCCATGGCGGCGGCCTTGGCCTGGGGCCTGATGCGCGGCCGTGTTTGGCGGCTGATTGCCAACCGGGCCGTGCTGGGCGTCGGGCTGATCGCCGGGCTGCTGAACGCGGGGCTGAACGCGGCCTACCTCACCGCGCTGTCGCTGCTGCCGGTGGGCGTGGCGGTGGTGATCTTCTTCACCAATCCGATCATCTCCAGCCTGCTGTCCCGGGCGGTGGAACGGACACCGATCGGCCCCCTGCGCCTGGCGGCCATGGCGGCGGCCTTTTGCGGCGTGGTCTTGACCGGCGGCGGCGGCGGCGGACCGATCAGCATCCTGGGAACGGCGCTGGCAGCCGCGGCGGCGCTGCTGGTGGCCGGTTTGGTCGTGACCGGTGCGGTCTGGTCCCGCCGGCTGGGTGCCGTGGAATTCCTGTTCGTCTCAACCGGGGCCGCCACGGTTTTGTTCGCGGCCTATGCCCTGGCCTTCGATCCGCCGGTGGCGCCGGGGACCGCGGCCGGGTGGCTGCCCCTGGTCGCCCAAGGGGTGCTGTCGGCGGGCGCGCTGATCTGCTTTTTCGAAGGCGTGCGCCGGATCGCCATCGCCCGGGCCGCGCTCTTGGCCAATGCCGAACCCCTGTTCGCGATCACCATCGCCGCCGTGGTCCTGGGTGAGGTCCTGGCGCCCGCGCAATGGCTGGGTGCCGGGGTGCTGGTCGCGGCCCTGTGCCTGCCGATCCTGGCCGGCCGGTGGCTGAGCCCACGACGCAACATGTAGGTCGAATTGACCGGGCGACCGTCAAAATGTTGTTGAGGCCCCCCTCCTTATGAATTACGGTTCGGGTCCCGTCGGGTCGCCTGGGTCGGTCCGTGCGGGATCGTGGGGGAGCTTTTTACTAACAATCTCAAAACTTCGCGCGTATCGCGCCACGAGTATTTGCGTGCATTTGAATAGTTTGCAAAGAAATTCTTAAAATCGCGCCGTCGCTTTCTTGACGCCCTATCCCTGGTATGTCACATTTCAGAAACCACAAGATATGGGGCGTTCGACGGCGAACCCCCGGGCAAGCGACGACACAGGCCGGCCTGAAACCGGGCATCAAGAAGGGGACTTCCATGCGCATCGAACGGCACTTCACCACCGCCGGCACCGACCCCTATGGCGACGTTCCGTTCCGGCGCGCGGTCAGTGAAATCCGCAACCCGGACGGGTCCGTGGTCTTCCATCAGGCGGATATCGAGGTGCCCGAGGCGTGGTCCCAGGTCGCGTGTGACATCCTGGCGCAAAAATATTTCCGCAAGGCCGGAGTGCCGGCGGTCCTGAAGCCGGTGGAAGAGGCGGACGTGCCGTCCTTCCTATGGCGGCGGGTGGCGGATGAGGACGCGCTGGCGGCCCTGCCCGACGGCGCGCGCATCACCCGGGAAGTGTCCGCCAAGCAGGTGTTCGACCGGCTGGCC
>CAYNRD010000431.1:0-2671 GCA_964399515.1 uncultured Mycobacteriaceae bacterium
AAGCGTTGGATCTTGCCGGTGGCGGTCTTGGGCAGGGCGTCGGTGAACACCACCCGGCGCGGGTATTTATAGGGGGCGATGGTCGCCTTGACGTGGTCTTGCAGGATCTTGGCGGTCAGCTCCCCGGGTTGGGTCCCTTCGGCCAGCACCACATGGGCTTGGACGATCTGGCCGCGCTCGGCGTCCGGCGCGCCGATCACGGCACATTCGACGACGTGGTCATGGGCCAAAAGGGCCGCTTCCACCTCCGGCCCGGCTATGTTGTAGCCGGACGAGATTATCATATCGTCGCTGCGGGCGGCGAACCGGAACCGGCCCTCGGCATCCTGGATGAAGGTGTCGCCGGTGAGGTTCCAGCCGTCCCGCACGTAGCGGTCCTGGCGCGGATCGTCCAGATAGCGGCAGCCGGTCGGCCCTCGCACCGCCAGTTGGCCGGGGGTTTCGGCCGGCACCGGCCGCAGGTCGTCATCGACGACCATGGCCCGGTACCCAGAGACCGGCCGGCCGGTGACCCCGGGCCGGGCGTCATCCAGGCGGTTGGTGATGATAATGTGCAGCATCTCGGACGAGCCGCTGCCGTCCAGCATCGGCTTGCCGGTCTTGGCTCGCCACTCCTCGAACACGGGCGCCGGCAAGGTCTCGCCCGCGGACACCGCACAGCGCAGGCTGCTCAGATCGGCGCCATCTTCCATGGCCCGCAGCATTACCCGATAGGCGGTGGGGGCCGTGAAGCAGACCGTCGCCCGGTGGTCCTGGATGATCTCGATCAGGTTCGGCGGTGAAGCGGTCTCCAACAGCACCGCCGACGCCCCGAAGCGCAGCGGAAACACCGCCAGCCCGCCCAGGCCGAAGGTAAAGGCCAGCGGCGGCGAGCCCACGAACACGTCGTCCGGGGTCACCTGCAAGACCTCCCGTGCGTAGCCGTCGGCGATGATCAGCAGATCCCGGTGGAAATGCATGGTCGCCTTAGGGTTGCCGGTGGTGCCGGACGTGAAGCCCAGCAGCGCAACATCGTCCCGGCCTGTCTTTGCGGCATCGAAATGAACTGGCTTGTTCAAGGCCGCCCGGTCCAGTTCGGCGTCGTGGTTGGCCGTCCCGTCAAAGCCGATCACGGTGTCCAGGAATCGGCTGTCCTTCGCGCAGGCGATCAACTCATCCATCAGCCGGGTGTCGCACAAGGCCAGGCCGATTTCCGCCTTTTCGACGATCTTGGCCAGTTCGCCCACCCGCAGCATCGGCATGGTGTTCACCACCACCGCCCCCGCCTTGGTCGCCGCCAGCCACGCTGCCACCATGGCCGGGTTGTTGGCGGACCGGATCAGGATCCGGTTGCCCGGCCGAACGCCGTAATCCTCCACCAGGGCCCGGGCCAGGCGGTTGGTCCAGTCGGCCAGCTCCTTATAGGTGCGCTTACGGCCGTTGCCGACCAGGGCAATCCGGTCGCCGAAGCCGCGGGCGACCATGGCGTCGGTCAGTTCCACGCCGACATTCAGGTAATCGGGGTAGTCAAAGCCGGTCAGGTCGAATGCCGGCCACCGGTCCCGGGGCGGCAACCGGTTCCGGGTGAAGCTGTCTTGATGGCCGGTCGGACCCAGCATCGGCCTCGCCTCCGGTCAGTTCGCGGCTGTGGCGGGTCGGCCCGCCAGCGCCTGGCGGGCGATCACCACCTTTTGCACGTCGCTGGCCCCCTCATAGATGCGCAGGGCCCGGATCTCCCGGTACAGCTGCTCAACCACGGTGCCGCGGCGCACCCCATCGCCGCCATGGATCTGCACGGCGGCGTCGATCACCGCCTGGGCGGTTTCGGTGGCGTGCAGCTTGGCCATCGCCGCCTCCCGGCTGACCCGGGCGGCACCCTGGTCCTTGGTCCAGGCGGCACGGTAGATCAGCAGGGCCGAGGCATCGACGCCCAGGGCCATGTCGGCCAGATGGCCCTGGACCATTTGCAGATCGGCCAAGGGCGCGCCGTACAGATCCCGGGTCTGGGCCCGGTCCAGGGCCTCGTCCAGCGCCCGGCGGGCGAAGCCCAGGGCGGCGGCCCCTACCGTCGAGCGGAAGATGTCCAGGACCGACATGGCGATCTTGAAGCCCTGGCCCGGTTGGCCGATCAGCGCGTCGGCCGGCACGGCCATATCGTGAAAGCGCAGCCGGGCCAGCGGGTGCGGGGCGATCACGTCGATGCGCTCGGCGATCTCCAGGCCAGGGGTGTCGGCCGGCACCAGGAACGCCGACAGCCCCTTGGCCCCCGGCGCCTCGCCCGTGCGGGCGAACACCGTGTAGAGGTCGGCGATGCCGCCATTGGAAATCCAGGTCTTCTCACCGGTGATCCGGTAGCCGTTCCCATGCTTGACCGCCGCCGTGGTGATACTGGCGACGTCCGAGCCCGAGGCCGGTTCCGACAGCGCGAAGGCACTGATCGCCTGGCCGGTCCGGGTCCGGGCCAGATGGGCGCGTTGGCCCTCCGTGCCGAACAGGGACACAGCCCCCATGCCCAACCCCTGCATGGCGAACGCAAAATCGGCCAGCCCGTCATGGCGGGCCAGGATCTCCCGGATCAGGCACAGGCTGCGGACATCCAGCGGCGTGGTTGTATCGGCCCCGGAATGGACCAGGAGTCCGCCCGCGCCCAGGGCCGTGACGATGCCGACAAACCACGACTCGCCGACGCCCG
>CAYNRD010000432.1:0-2670 GCA_964399515.1 uncultured Mycobacteriaceae bacterium
CGTGATCGCGCGGGTTCCGGCCCTGGGGGCTGGGTGGGGCCTCGCCTTCTTCCTGGTCTATGTGGCGGGGCTGCAGGGGGGTGCGTTTTGGGTGTTCCAGCAGCATTCCTTCCTGCTGGATCCCGCCACGCCCAGCGTTTCGGCCTTCGCCCTGTTCGGCGTTTTGGCCTACGCCAACTATTCCCGCGCCGAATCCCAGAAGAAGTACGTCCGCCAGGCGTTCAGCCAGTTCCTGGCCCCGGCCCTGGTCGAAAAACTGGCCGAGGACCCGAACGCCCTGGCCCTGGGCGGAGAAACCCGGGACACCACCTTCCTGTTCACCGACATCGCCGGCTTCACCAGCTTCACCGAGCGGACCGACCCGCAGCTGTTGGTGGAATTGCTGAACGCCTATCTGGACAGGATGTGCGCCATCTGCATGGCGCATGGCGCCACCATCGACAAGATTGTCGGCGACGCCATCCACGCCATGTTCAACGCGCCCCTGGACCAGCCCGATCATGCCGACCGGGCGATCCGCTGCGCGCTGGCCCTGGACGCGGCGTCCAAGGCGTTCATCGCCGCCCAGGCCAAGCGGGGCATCACCTTCGGAGAGACCCGGATCGGTATCCATTCCGGCTCCACCGTGGTCGGCAATTTCGGCGGGTCATCCCGCTTCGACTACACGGCCCATGGGGACGCCATCAACACCGCCGCCCGGTTTGAAAGCGTCAACAAGCATCTGGGCACCACCGTGTGCCTGTCCCAAGCCGTCATCGACCGATTGACCACTCAGGTGCCGGTGCGGCCGGTGGCCGACCTGGTCATGAAGGGGCGGTCGGTGGCGATCACCGCCTATGAGCCGCTGGACGCGGCCCAGGTGGCCAGCCCGCGCATCCAGGATTACCTGGCCGCCTACGGGTTGCTGCGGTCCGGGGACCCGGGCGCCGACGCGGCCTTCAAGGCCGGCGCGGAAGCCTATCCCGACGATCCGCTGTTCAAATTCCATGTCGAGCGGTTCGCCCAGGGCCAGACCACCACCACCCATGTCATGTCCGACAAGTGAGCGGTGCTGCTTGTCAGGCCGGGGCAATGATGGTTCCTTCCCACCATGATCCCCCCGCCGAAGGCGGCGATCTCCCCGCCCGACGATGATCGGAAAATGGCCAAATCCCGGTTTCAAATCGACGTGCCCGCCGGCACCGTGCTGTTCCGGGAGGGGGAGCCGGGAGCCGAAGCCTTCCTGATCGAGCGGGGCACCATCGACATTATCGCCGACCGCGTCGGCACGGAGTCGCTGCTCGGCACCCGGGGCCCTGGGGAGTTGGTCGGGGAGATGGCGATCCTGGATTCCCGGCCGCGCACCGCCACCTGCGTGGCGGCAACCGATTGCGTGCTGCTGTGCCTGCATCGGGAGCAATTCCAGACCTATCTGGACAGCGCCGACCCGGTGGTGCGGATGCTGTTGCAGACGCTCATGCAGCGATTTCGCGCCATCTTGAAACGGCTGAAGAGCGAAGCGCCCTCGGACCACGAACTGCCGATGACCATCGCCGAGGAGCGGGGCGAGATCCACTTCAAGGCTCTGGGTCAGTTGAAGCTGGAGCATGACATCCGCAACGCCATGGACAGCGACCATTTCCACATGGTGTTCCAGCCCTTGGTGGCGCTGGCGGATGGCCGGATCGCCGGGTTCGAGGCGCTGATGCGCTGGCGGGACCCGGTCAAGGGCATGATCTATCCGGATGTGTTCATTCCCGCCGCCGAAAGCTCGGGCTTGATCGTCCCCCTGGGCCGCTGGTCGTTCCGGGTGTCCTGCTATTGCCTGGTGGCGTTCAAGCGCGCCTATGCCATGGCCGACCCGGACGCGGCCCGGGACCTGTTCATGAGCATCAACGCCTCGGGCGTGGAGGTGATGCAGGCCGATTTCCTGCCCCACATGACGGCGGCACTGGCGGAGACACGGCTGACCACCCGGGACGTCAGCCTGGAGGTGACCGAAAGCATGCTGTTCGCCGACCCGGCCCAGGCGAAACGCCAGCTGGAGGCGATCACCGGTGACGGCATGGAGGTGGCGATCGATGATTTCGGCACCGGTTATTCCTCGCTCAGCTATCTGCACAGCTTCCCGTTCCAGAAGCTGAAGATCGACAAGGCATTCGTGCAGTCCATGGCGGAGGATGCCAGCTCCATGGAGATCGTGCGCACCATCATCGCCATGGCCCACAGCCTGGATATGTCGGTGGTCGCCGAAGGGGTGGAGACCGACCAGCAATTGCAAATCCTGTCCGGCCTGGGCGTGCAATACGGCCAAGGCTATCTGTTCTCCAAACCCAAACCCGCCGATGAGGCCCTGGACCTGCTGATCCACTGGCAGCCGCCGTTCTAGGTCGGCGCGGCCCCGCCCCGATCACAATGGACACGGGAAGGGGCGGAGCGATACGCTGCTCACGGTTTTTCGACTTGGGAATTTTTCAAACAGTGGGGAGCGGGGTTTTCTGCTCCCAAATCATGGGCGCCGTCGGCCACGGGGCGGTGGCCGTGCAGATCATCGGCAGCAACAACCGGGTCTGGACCGGGCCCGCGATCCGCCGCGCCGGCCTGGCCCGTTTGACGGCACCGCCGGGGGCTGGCATGGACGCCATACCGTGGTCGCGGTCCTGCTTGTCCTTCGACGGCGGGAACAAAACC
>CAYNRD010000433.1:0-972 GCA_964399515.1 uncultured Mycobacteriaceae bacterium
AGGGCGATCGGCATCGAGTTCGCGAGCTTCTATCGCACGCTCGGCTCGGAGGTCACCGTGGTCGAGATGGTCGACCGGATCCTGCCGGTCGAGGACGCGGAGATCTCGGCCCACGCCAAGACGCAGTTCGAAAAACAGGGCATGACCATCCTGACCGGTGCCAAGACCGAGGCGCTGACCGTCAAGGGCGACGGGGTGGAAGCAACGATCACGGTCGGCGGAAAAACCGAAACGCGCGCGTTTGACCGGGTGGTGCTGGCCATCGGCATCATCGGCAACACCGAGGGGATCGGGCTCGAGACCGTGCCCGGGGTCGTGGTCGAGCGCGGCCACATCGTCACCGACGGCTATATGCGCACGGGCCAAGCCGGGATCTATGCCATCGGGGACGTCACCGGCGCGCCGTGGCTGGCCCACAAGGCCAGCCATGAAGGCGTGATCTGCGTGGAGAAGATCGCGGGGCGGAACGACGTCCATCCCATGAAGCCCGAGAACATCCCCGGCTGCACCTATTGCCACCCGCAAGTGGCCTCGGTGGGCCTGACCGAGGCCAAGGCCAAGGAGGCCGGGTACGATGTCAAGGTCGGGCGGTTCCCATTCATCGGCAACGGCAAGGCGATCGCGTTGGGGGAGGCCGAAGGTCTGGTCAAGACCGTCTTCGACGCCAAGACCGGCGAATTGCTGGGCGCCCACATGGTCGGTGCCGAGGTGACGGAGATGATCCAAGGCTATGTGGTCGCCAAGACGCTGGAGACCACCGAGGCCGAGTTGATGCACACCGTCTTCCCGCACCCGACCCTGTCGGAAATGATGCACGAAAGCGTCCTCGACGCCTACGGCCGCGCCATCCACTACTGATGGCAGTTTCGAGGACGGGAAGTTTCGGGAGTTTCGGGGACGGGGTTAAGGGGGAGAATATTTATAATTTTTAATTTAATTTATAAGCCAAAGAAGGAAAAGCCCTGTAAAATT
>CAYNRD010000433.1:982-2660 GCA_964399515.1 uncultured Mycobacteriaceae bacterium
TTTTTATTTTTGTTTTTTGCGGGTTTGTTTTTTTGTCTTTTTTTATTTTAATTAAAAATTAAAAATATCTTTCCCCCTAAACCCGTCCCCGAAATTCACCGAAACTCGACATCGGTGTCGGGATTACAGGAAGCGGAAGTTGAGGGTGTCCGGCGTGTCGGCGTGGCGGTCGCGGGCGGTCTCGTATGTGTTCAGGCCTTCGGAGAAGGCGAGCGTGCTCAGGCCATTGAGCACCGCGCCGCCGCGGGCTTCGATGTTCTCAGCCTGCACCTGGCGATGATCACCTTCCAACGCGGCGCGCCGGTTGGCCTCATGCGCGGTCAGTTCGGCCAGTTGCTCCTGCCGATCCAGGTGGCGGATCTCGTTCTCAAGCCGGATCTCCTCGCGCCGCTCGGGGTCGAGCAACAAATCCACCAAGCTGTCGGCGTCCTCGTCCTCGCCGCCGATGCCGACGGCACTCGCCGCCGCGTCCACATCCTCCTCGGTGATCACGGCATCCCGGGCGGCGATGAACGCCAGCACCTGGTCGGAGACGCGGGCGGTGTCGTCCCCGGCCCCGGCGCCGATCAGGCCGCGAAAGTCCGCGGCACCCGCGCCGCCACCGGCCAACAGGGTCGGCGGGCCGTCCTCGCCGAAGGACAGATCGACCCCCTGACCGCCATCGGCCGGCGCAATCTGCCGGGCGGCAAGAATTTCCGCCTGGGTCCGGGCCGCCCCCTCGCCCGTGCCGGTCAGCTCCTCGACCAGGCGACGAAATTCATCCTGGTCCCCGGTGCGCTCGACTGGCTGCACCCTATATTGTTGCGAATAAGCAAGGTACTCTTCGAGGGAGTCGATGGCTTGGGTCATTGAGGGGCCTCCGGGACGCGGTCGGGGTCACGCATCAGATTCTGCATCGCTTTCGAAGCAAACACCGGGCCAACACCATGACCGCCGACCCGGGCGCACGGCGCCGGTGACGGTGCCCCCAAAGAGGTGAGATATGCCCCTGACCGGATCCGAACAGGGCCTGATCGGCGCCAAGCGCCATCCGGAAAAACAGCGCCGCGCCGACGCGCCGATCCAGAAAAAACCGACCTGGATCCGGGCCAAGGCGCCGGTGTCCAAGGGCTTTCAAGACACCCGCGACCGGTTGCGCGGGCTGGGCCTGGTCACCGTGTGCGAGGAGGCGGCCTGCCCCAATATCGGCGAGTGCTGGGCCCAGGGCCACGCCACGGTGATGATCCTGGGGGCGGTCTGCACCCGGGCCTGCGCGTTCTGCAATGTCGCCACCGGCCGGCCCGACCGGCTGGACCCCGATGAGCCGGCCCATGTGGCGGAAATGGCGGCAAGTGCAGGATTGAAGCATATTGTCATTACGTCCGTGGATCGGGACGATTTGCCCGATGGCGGGTCTAGACATTTCGCCGAGACCATCGGCCGGGTGCGCGCGGCGGCGCCGGAGACCACGATCGAAGTGCTGACCCCGGACTTCAAGGACAAGCCGGGCGCGTTGGAAACCGTCGTCGAGGCCCTGCCGGACGTGTTCAACCACAATCTGGAGACGGTGCCGCGCCTGTACCCGTCGATCCGGCCCGGGGCGCGCTACTTCACCTCCCTGCAGCTTCTGGCCCGGGCCAAGGACCTCGATCCGGCGATCTTCACCAAGTCCGGCCTGATGGTTGGGCTGGGCGAGCAG
>CAYNRD010000434.1:0-2653 GCA_964399515.1 uncultured Mycobacteriaceae bacterium
TGGGCGCCAGCTCCGCCGCCAGGGCGCGGGTCAGCCCCTCGACCCCGCCCTTGGCCGCCGCGATCGCGGCGTGGTTTGGGAAGCCCTGGCCGACCGCGACCGTGGAGAACAAGACCACGGCCCCATGGGCCGCCTTCAACCCCCGTTCCAAAGCCTTGACCGCCAGGGCGGCCCCCAGGGTGTTGACCCGGAACGCGTCCAGCAGATCCTCGGCGGTGGCCGCCTTCAGCGGCTTTAGCGCGATGGTGCCGACGGCATAGACCAGGCCCGCGATGCCGTCCCCGCCGTCCAGCGCCGCCAGCCGCTCGGCCAGGGCGTCCGGGTCGGTGACATCGACCTGGACCGTGTCGGCGCCCAGGCTGTCGGCCAGGGGTGCGAGACGCGCGGGGTCCCGCCCGCCCAGCACCAGGGGCACGCCCTGGGCGGACAAGGCCCGGGCCGTGGCCTCGCCAATGCCGCCCACGGCCCCCAAAATCACCACCGGTGCCGCCATGATCGTGTCCTTTCCGGATTATCCCGCCGTTGTCTCCGCTGCGACATCTAGGGCATCCGGTGCCGGGGACCATTGCCGACCCCCGTCATCGCACCGAAACATAACAGCGCTACACTGTGCGCCCGGGGGTTGTGACAGCGCAGGTGAGACAGGAAGGGGGGCGGACCATGGACGTGTTCACGCTGGCGCGCATGCGGGGGTTCGGCTGCATCGCCGAGGCGCGGGAAGCGGCCGATGACCTGCCCGTCGCCCGGCCCTGTGGGCCCACCCTTGGGGAGGTGATCGGCCACCGTTTCGGCCGGCGGGACGTGCTGCGCGGCGCCTTGGGCGTCTCCGCCGCCGCGGTGTTCGGCCCGGCCGCCTTCGATGCGCCCAAACCGGCCCATGCCGCCGCCCAGGACCGCTTTGTGTGGGAGGAGATCGCCCACGGCGTTGATGAAACCCACCATGTCGCCCCGGGCTACTTCGCCGAGGTGCTGATCCGCTGGGGTGATCCGGTGCTGCCGGGCGCGCCCGCCTTCGATCCGCTGAACCAGACCGCCGACGCCCAGGAGCGGCAGTTCGGCTACAACAATGATTACATCGGCCTGGTGCCCTTGCCGTGGAACGCCGCTTGGGCGGACCGGGCGCTGATGTGCGTGAACCACGAATACACCAATGAGGAGGTGATGTTCCCAGGCCTGGGCCGGCAGGAGCGGGCCGGCTTCGCCAACATGACCAAAGCGCTGGTCGAGGTGGAGATGGCGGCCCATGGCGGCTCGATCCTTGAGGTGCGGCGGGAGGGTGACGGCCCCTGGCGGGTGGTCACCGACAGCCCCTTCGCCCGCCGGATCACCGCCCGGTCGACCCGCATCGACCTGGCGGGCCCGGTCGCCGGCCATGACCGGGTCAAGACGGCGGACGATCCGGGCGGCACCCGGGTGATCGGCACGCTGAACAATTGCGCGGGCGGCATCACCCCCTGGGGCACCTATCTGATGGCGGAGGAGAACTTCCGCTTTTACTTCTCGGGCACGGTCGACCCCGACCACCCCGAAGCCGCCAACCATGACCGGTACGGCTTTCCGGTCCATGCCTATGCCTGGGGCCGGTATTTCGACCGGTTTGACCTGTCGAAGGAGCCGCGGGAGCCGAACCGGTTCGGCTGGGTGGTCGAGGTCGATCCGTTCGACCCCTATTCGGTGCCGAAAAAGCGCACGGCGCTGGGCCGTTTCAACCATGAGGGGGCGGAGACCATCATCAACGGCGACGGCCGCATCGTCAGCTATATGGGCGATGATGCCCGGTTCGAATATGTCTATCGCTTTGTGTCGTCCCGGCCGTTCCTGCCGGAGGACCGGAACGCCAATTTCGGCCTGCTGGATGACGGCGTGCTGTCGGTCGCCCGGTTCCATGCCGACGGCACGCTGGACTGGCTGCCGCTGATCTTCGGCACCGGCCCGCTGACCCCGGCCAACGGCTTTCAGTCCCAGGCCGATGTGCTGATCGAAACCCGCCGGGCCGCCGATCTGTTGGGCGCCACCCAGATGGACCGGCCCGAGGACGTGCAGCCGAACCCCGCCACCGGCAAGGTCTATGTGATGCTGACCAACAACAGCCGGCGGGAGGCCGACCAGACCGACGCCGCCAACCCGCGCGGGCCGAACGGCTTCGGCCATATCGTCGAGATCACCGCCACGGGCGGCGACCATGGCGCCGACCGGGCCACATGGGACCTGCTGGTGGTCTGCGGTGACCCGCGCGTCGCGGAGGTGGGCGCGGTCTGGAACCCGGCGACCAGCGCCGATGGCTGGTTCGCCAGCCCCGACAACGCCGCCGTCGACCACCAAGGCCGGCTGTGGATCACCACCGACCAGGGGCGCAACTGGCCGAATTCCGGCACCGCCGACGGCGTCTGGGGATTGGAGACCGAGGGGCCGATGCGCGGGCGCGGCAAGATGTTCTTCCGGGTGCCGGTCGGTGCGGAGATGTGCGGGCCGGTGTTCACACCGGATGACGAGACCCTGTTCGTCGCCGTCCAGCATCCGGGCACGGACGGGACCCGGGACTTCCCTGGCTTCGCCCGGGAGTCCACCTTCGAGGATCCGGCCACCCGCTGGCCGGACTTCCAGGACGGCATGCCGCCCCCGCCCTCGGTGCTCGCGATCACCAAGCAGCGCG